>JABCOB020000171.1 GCA_013333835.2 Bacteroidia bacterium | reverse complement strand
TGATGAGCGGCATGCGGGGTTTGCATGGTGTGCGTATCTGTTTGGGGTGTGGACGGGCGGGGGAATCTTCGCGTTGCGAAGACCCCGCCCCTACAGTCGGCGTTGGCGGGGATGCCTTTGCGTGGCGGGTGCGATCCGAATGCCGTTATTACCACCGCCTCCCTCCGCATGCCATGCCACCCCGGGAGCCTCACGTTTTTCATAACGATGCGGCGCGGTAGGGGAGGGCACTCGCTACGCTCGGCCCCTCCCCTACCAAGAAAACAACAGCAATGGCATCCCCGCGGGCTGCGAGGGCGGGCACGGCTCAGTCCGTAAGTCTAACCCTGTAGGCCTCCGCATCGCCAGGGGCAAAGCAGCAGAAGGTGACCTCTATACGGCTCGATAGCAGGGTGATAAGCTGCAGCACTGTAGATATGGCAATATCGGTGGCCTGCTCAAAGGGATAGCCGTACACCCCAGTGCTTATGCAGGGAAAGGCGACTGAGGCCAAGCCGTAGGCTTCTGCGGCAAGGAGCGAATTCCGATAGCACCCAGCCAAAAGCTCCGGCTCGCCCTGGCTACCCCCGTTCCACACTGGGCCCACGGTATGGATAATCCACTTGGCGGGCAGCCTATAGCCTCGGGTTACGCGGCACTGCCCCACGGGGCATCCCCCCAGCTGGCGGCATTCTGTGAGCAACGATGGGCCTGCAGCCCTATGGATTGCACCATCGACCCCACCTCCCCCTAGCAGGCTGGTATTGGCGGCGTTCACTATAGCATCCACCGAGAGTCGGGTAATATCACCCTCTATCACCTTGAGCGCGCACATGGTTTGAGTGTTTTTGATAAATGAACGGGATACCATACCCAACGAACGGTATCAGCATGCCAACCGCCCAATCCTGCCGATTGCCATCGTTAAGCGCCCCCACCCCTCCACTGGGGAGGCGCTCGGCAAGAAGCGCGTCACACGCCTAGCTGCGGACGAATCCCTTGGGCAAAGTTAGAAAATATCAACATACCTAGGGCATTCCCCGGGGCCATTTCTGAAAAATTCTTTACTTTTGCGCCGAAATACAGAAAGGGCTAAGGAAGATGCGAAACGTACGGTGCATTGCTTTGGTGTCCACGCTACTCCTATCGTTATGGGCTTCAACGGCCAGCTACGGGCAAGGGCACAACATCAGGGTGAAGGTTCACGGCATGAGCGATAGCACGCTGATTCTCGGGTACTACCACGGCACAGGTCGCTACGTGGTGGATTCTGCCCGCCAAGATGCGCACGGGCAGGTGGTGTTCAAGGCCGATACCATACTTCCCAGCGGGATGTACCTAGTGCTAATACCTGGGGTTCAGGTGTATGACATCATGCTGGATGAGCACCAAAAGGTGAACATAGAGATCGATACGGCCGACGTGGTGGGCTCTGCCAAGGTCTCAGGCTCTAGCGTAACCTCAGATTTCGCAGATTACCAGCGCTTCATGGTGAAGATGCAGAAGGAGGCGAAGGCTATAGCCCCACTGGACAGCCTAGCCAAGGTGGAGAATCCCGATAAGCCCCAGGATGCGGCCAGCTACAAAAAAGCCCGCCAGATAGGCGAGCATCTCGA
The DNA here is from genome assembly GCA_013333835.2 of Bacteroidia bacterium. Taxonomy (GTDB): domain Bacteria; phylum Bacteroidota; class Bacteroidia; order Bacteroidales; family CAJPTX01; genus Bacteroides_D. Next base: position 10,981 of record JABCOB020000171.1, on the reverse strand, counting down.
TTCGCTAGTGATAGCACACCAACAGCAGGTGCTGGCGAAGCACAAGGGCGACGTGCTAGGCCAATTCGTGCAGATGCTTATCCCGATAAAAATTCCAGAGTACACCCCGCCGGCCTCTGTAACCAATGTGGACTCGGCCAAATGGGTACACAACTACTACTATAACCGCCTCCACTATCTGGATAACCTCAGCCTATCATCGCCCGCCATGATCCGCACACCGCTGGAGGTGCAACGGGTAGATAACTTCCTAGACAAGATGCTCCCCCAGCTGCCCGATACCCTCTGCCGATACGTAGACACGGTGCTGAGCCGCGCCAGTGGGAATGCGGAGACCTTCCGTTTCTTCCTCTCCCACCTGCTGGATAAGTACCAGCTCTCTGAAATCATCGGGATGGATGCCCTGGTGGTCCACATTGGCGAGAACTACTACCTCAAGGGGCGCGCCCCCTGGACTAGCGAGGAAACGCTCGGGAAGATTCGTGATCGGGTAAAAGCCCTAAAGCCCAACCTTATCGGTAATAAAGCGCCCAATTTCACGGTGGAGCAGCTAGACGGACGCCCCTTTGAGCTGGCCAAGCTGAAAGCCAAGGCAACAGTGCTCATCTTCTGGGAACCGAGCTGTAGCCACTGCAAGGTTGCTGTCCCGAAACTCGATTCGGTGGCGAAAATCTACGAACCTCTCGGGTTGCGCGTGGTGGCCTTCATGACGCAAGGCGATGGGCCTGCATGGCAAAAATTCGTAGAGGAACACAAGCTCGAACGCTGGATAAACGTGTGGGACCCCTACCGTAAAACGGGATTCCACGACCTTTACGACATCTACAGCACCCCGGTGATCTACATTCTAGATGCAGACCAAAAGATAGTGGTAAAGCGCATTGGGGTAGAATCTGTGGGCATGGTACTCGACGACCTGCTCAAGCCTACCGAGGAGAAAAAATGAACGGCGACCTCACCATCCCCACCCTGCTCCAGGGGCGTATAGCGCTAGTGCCGACTCCCTACTCGGCCCCTCTGAATGCCATAGCATACGAGGTGATACGGGTGGAGAGGGGATGTCCGCTGTTTCTGCAAGAACACCTCGGGCGGCTGTCCCAATCGCTGGCTGCAACAGGGCAACGGCTCCCGGGGGACAACGGCTGGCTCAGCGGGCTTCTGGGGCTGTGTGCCTACGAGCCGTTCACCAGGAATGTTCGGGTAGATGCCGTGCCAAATGCCAACGGCGGTGTAGACCTTCAGGCGGGCTTCATTGCCTCCTCCTACCCCACGAGGGCCATGTACCGGCGCGGTGTAATGTGCACTCTGCTCCATGCCGAACGGCAGAATCCGCAAGCCAAGATCTGGCAGGCGAATATCAGGCAGGCTGCCGATGCGCTACTAGAGGAAACCGCGGCATACGAGGCAATCCTAGTGGATCGGCACAATTGCATAACCGAGGGCAGCCGCTCGAATATCATCTTCCTTTCGGGCAAAACGATTACAACCCCACCTGCCGAGGCGGTGCTACCAGGCATCACGCTGGCCAAGGTGGAGAGTGCCGCTAAGCAGATCGGGTTGGCATGGCGTAGAGCCCCAATTACGCTGGGAGAGCTGGGGAGCTTTGAGGCTTGCGCCATCACAGGCACGTCGCCCGGTGTGCTGCCCATAGCCCGGCTGGACAACATAGAGTACGCAATTTCGCCCGAGCTAGAAGAGCTACGAAAGGCGTACCAAGCCCTCTGCACCGAGAGTATGCAGGCCTTCAGGCAGCTCGGGAAAGAGCGCAATAGCTGAGGTAGCGCACCGAAAGGAAAAAGGGGAAAGAGCCAATGCGGCAAGAGGAGACGCGCGGCATTTTCCCACCCTAGCAAGGTGTGGCACGGTATATAGCAAACCGCCCTCTGTGCCTAGAGGATCGTGTTGATCTACTGGGACACAGAGGGCGGTTTTCCTTTGCCACCGCGCTTTATGGTGCTAGAACGCCTTTTGCACTTCAGGGAGCATTCGCCTAGGGTTTTGCATTGGGACGCAAGATGCCCACCTCTACCATTACACCGTCTTGGTCATGGCGATTACGGGATCGAGCCTGGCTGCGGTCTGGGCAGGAATGTAGCCAGATACCGTGCCAATGACCACGGAGAGGAGAAGCCCTATGGCCACGTGCAACCACGAAATGCTGAAGGTAAACCCTGAGACTGACGTGGCTATGGGGGCAATGATGGCCACCAAGGCGAACCCAATGGCGCCCCCCACCAACGAGAGCAATACAGACTCTGCCAAGTACTGGAATAGAATGAACCAGCTCTTGGCGCCCAGCGATTTCTGAATGCCGATAATCCGAGTGCGCTCTTTCACGGAGACGAACATGATATTCGCGATGCCTAACCCTCCCACCAGGATAGAGAATCCCCCTATAATCCAGCCGGCCTTGGTGAGTACCGAGAAAAGGCTCTCGAGATCTTCGGCTACCAGCTCGGTCCTGTTGAGGGCGAAGTTATCTGGAACGCTGGGGGCCAAATGGCGGGAAGCGCGTAGCACTCTGCGGATGTCATCATTCACCTCTTCGTTGGCATGGCCGGGCTTGCCTGTGACTATGACGTTGGCGGATGCCCGTTTAATGTCTACCACCCTCCGCATGAACTGCAGCGGCACGAAGATCCTCTCGTCGGGCGAACTGCCAAACATAGAGTTCCCGTGCAGCTTGCCCACTCCAACCACCTTGCAGGGAAAACCTCTAATCTTGAGTTTCATGCCAAGTGCATCGCCATTGGGAAACAGCTGGCTGGCGATAGTAGCACCCAGCATACATACGCTCTGCCCCCTTTCGAACTCTAGCGGGGTAAAATCTCTCCCGGCCGCCAACACCAAATTCAAGGGTCGCTCTGCTAGGCCGGGTGTTACCCCCAAAACATCAGCCTCTTCTATCGCCAGCTCGCGGTATTTGACCGTGCCGTTATTGCTGAGCATCATGCCCACGTTGGCGAAAAGCCTCCCATGATCTTGCAGAGCCTTGTAATCGCGGTAATCGGGCTCTGGGTTGTTCCTATACACCCACCAGGGGTACTCACCCTTACCGCCCCACCCCCACTTAGATACGTAGATGGTGTTACTCCCAAGCTTGGCGAACTCTTGGGTAACGCTGGCCTTGAGTGAATCTACCGCCACCAGGATGGCTATGATGGTGAAAATCCCGATGGTGATGCCCAGCAACGAAAGCAGGGTGCGTAGCCGATTGCCACGGATGTAGCGGAAAATAAAATTCAGCCCATCGCCCAAAAGACGGTAAACCATCGCAACATGCGACCTGCCTAAACTTCCCATTTGCTTCTTGACCGCGATTTCTGCTCCCGAACACTTCCAACTCTCTGCAGGCAAAGGTACGCCATTTTCCCGAAAATTCCTACTCGGTGCGCGTTGAAGAGCCTGATTCTACCCCATAGTACACCGTGCGTGCGGGTTCTCCATCTCAAGCAGCATCCTCATTCACAACGGATTCCTGAGTGATGGCGAGCTCGCAGAACCTCAAAGCAAAGATTGGAGCGATACAAAGCCTTTGCCGAGGGTTCGTAAGGTGCAAAAAAAATCCCTAGAGCGTTGGATTGCCCCAGGGATTTTTCCATTTTAGCTCTCGCTATTTCTTGCCTGCAAATCGCCCTTTCTGCACCTCGGCGGTAACATCGGCTGGGGCGATAGGAATCCGTTTCTTGCCGATGATGCGGCATCCTTCTGCCGTTATCACGATATCATCCTCAAGCCGAATTCCCCCGAAGTTACGGTACTTCTCCACCTCCTCGTAGTTGATGAATCCTTTCATTACCCCTTGCGCCTTCCACTGGTCAATGAGCTCTGGGATGAAGTAGATGCCGGGCTCTACGGTAACTACAAAGCCCTCTTTGAGCTCTTTGGCGCAGCGGAGAGCCGACAGCCCGAATTGCTTGCTCCTGGCAACATCGCGGCTGTAACCGACGAGGGTCTCGCCCAGGCTCTCCATATCGTGGCAATCGAGCCCCATCATGTGGCCTAAACCGTGCGGGAAGAAGAGGCCTTGCACCCCTAGCTCTACAGCCTCCTTCACATCGCCACGCACTAACCCCATGGCGCGCAGCCCTTCTACTATAACGCCGCACACGCCAAGATGCACATCCAGGTAACGAATGCCGGGCTTAGAGTGGGCAATACCGTACTCCTGGGCCTGCAGCACAAGATTGTACATATCTAGCTGCTGCGGTGTGAAACTGCCACCTACGGGGATGGTGCGGGTATTATCGGTTACGTAATTCGAGTAGGCCTCTACACCGCAGTCCACCAGCAGTAATCGCCCTTCGCGTAGTATGTCAAAATGCTTATCGTTATGGAGGGTTTCGCCATGCTGCGAGATGATGCTGCCAAAAGAGGTGAGATTCCCCCCGGTGGCCGCAATGCCCTCTAGCACCCCGAATATGGTGTTTTCCTGCTCGCCGGGCTGTGCCATCCGCATGGCTGCCGTCTGCATCTCATACCCCACCTCGGCTATCCTATCGAGTTCTTCGACCTCCCCAGCCGACTTCACTTCGCGCATGGAGATGATGGCTGCAATGAGTTCCTCCGAGGCGTAGTTTCGCACATGGGCGGGCATAAGCCCCAGCCATTCGCTGAGCTGTAGCACGGTCTCGGCACGGTAGGGAGGGGCTATGTGCATCCGCTGCCCCTTTCGGATGGCCACCTGTAGATCTGCAGGCAAATCGCGCAGTGGGCGTGTGGTCTTCACCCCTACCTCCTCGGCCTGCTCGCGCACGGTGGGTACCGGGCCAGTCCACACGATGTCGTCCAGCGACACGTCATCGCCATAGATGATGCTCCGCCCCCCCTCATCAATCACGCCCACCATGCCGGGCTTGTAGATCCCGAAGTAGTAGGCAAAGTTGCTATCCTGCCGAAAACGGTAGCAGTTCGCAGCGTTGTTAATCGGCGAATCCACATGGCCAGGAAGGAGGATTACCCCACCCTTCACCTTGCTCCGCAGCGCATCGCGACGTGCGGTGTACACACTTGCATCAAACATTGCGACTCTTTTTTAGAAGGTATAAAGTCCCCATCTACAATGCAGCCCCGCACGGCCTACTCGGGTATCTGGCGGCTGGTAGGACACCACACCTAGAGGCCTGACAAGCGGCTATAGGCAAAAAAATAGAGGGTACCAGCACAGTACCCCCTAAAATTCAGTGGAGATAGGGGGATTCGAACCCCCGCCCTCTTGCATGCGAAGCAAGCGCTCTAGCCAACTGAGCTATACCCCCTCTATTTTTCATGGGGCAAAGGTAGCAACTTTTTAGCGAATAGCAATGCAGGGGAACAGCACCCACCGCTCAGCATTTCGTTTTTCTCCTTGAGTTCCTGCACTCTACTTTCTGCAATGAGCGTATTACCGCCTTAAAAATGAGCTAGATGTAGTCTGGTGTAACCGTTTTTGTTGCTAAAAGAGTTTTGCATCCTCTTGCGCACTCCCCCACATGCTTCTGCGATGCGCGCCTCTATTTGCTTGTTGCTACCTATTATTTGCTCCAAAAACCGTGAATGTTTCCACTGCGGCAACGGTGCAACTTGCAGTAAATAACGAAACGATAACATTTGCATAGTTACCCTCAAGTGTCAGATATACAAAAAGGTTCGCAATAAGGACACCCGGAGTATCCTCATCACGAACCTTCACTAACGGCTTAAAACTCTTACAGCGCTAACCTACGATATGCCTCCTTAGCCCTGCTCAGCTCGTCGGGAATGAATGCCCGAAGAGTCTTATCTCTTCCTAAACAAACCAGCCCTATAAACTTACCCTTTACATAACTTATAGAAGCTTTCATTGGAAGGACAGTCTCTTCAATAGTAAAGCCTAAAATTTCCTTGCTATAATTCGCTACTGGTTGCCCGACGGTAGTAACCACGGCAAACTCTTTACCTTTGAGCGCTTCACCACCTCCTCCATAAGCCCAGCCGTGGGTAAACACCTCATCGAGGTATTGCTTTAAGAGGGCAGGCACATTAAACCAATAGGTAGGGTACTGAAAGATCACACGGTCATGCGCTTCTAAGAGCTTTTGCTCTGCAGCCACATCAAACTTACCATCTTTGCAGGCTGCCCCAAGGTTGTGAACAATCACTTCGCCCTCTTTAAAGGCTTCCAAAAGGGCTCTGTTAGACACTGATGCACCGTAATTAGGGTGCGCCAAAATGATGAGTGTTTTCATTGGACTTAACAATTTTGTTCTGCACTTCCTACAACCCGCCGCTTAGGCACAAAGGTTACAACTCTTTTCGCCATTGCCTTTGCCCGCCAGCCTAAATCCACAGTACGAGAATGGTGCTTATGCTCTCCATTCCAAAACTCTAGTCATCAACAGATTAACGTATACAATTTCTATCTGCCACTCCCGCAAAAGATGGAGACCACCTCTGCCCTTCTGCTCAATTCCGCACATCCATTCCCCACTTGAGCTTCTCACGGAGTGCCGAGTAGAAATCTTCGCGCTGAAGCCGTACCAATTTCACCCTATAGGCAGATTTAGAGACCGTTACCTCTAGGGGGGAGGATTCCTTAAAAACTTTGGCATCGGCCCCCAGCACAATCTCAGGATCTCTGCTCGTAGCCCGTAGATGGAGCACAGAGCTATCTGCCAGCACTAGGGGGCGCATGCTCAGGTTATGCGGTGCAATGGGCGATACCAGTAGGGTCTGCGCCGTGGGTACTATGAGCGGGCCCCCCACGCTAAGGCTGTAGGCCGTAGATCCTGTGGGGGTACTCACTATCAGGCCATCGCACCAGTAGGAGCAGAGAAAATGCCCATCGATGTGGGCGTTGATCACCAGCATGGATTTGCCGCTCTTCTGGAGCGTAACGTCGTTGAGTGCCACCATGCTAGCAGAGCCACCCTCGCGGTGGAGATTGGCCTGCAGGGTAGTCCGTTCCTCTACCTCATAGCTCCCTTGGTAGAGCTGCATAACCATGCGGTGCACCTCCATATTCTGCCCCGCAGCCAGGAAGCCCAGATGCCCAAAATTCACACCCACTATTGGGACATCGCGCCCGCATACGTACTGCATGGAGTCGAGGAACGTGCCATCGCCTCCAATGCTCACCATGAAGCGAACCTCGGGCTTTAGCTCCGCGGCACTGCTAAAGAGGAGGGCCCATTCTGGCACGTAGCCAAAATGGGAAGCCAACGAACGCGCCATCGGCTCATAGAGCTGCATGCCCCAGCCGCATTCCCTTAATGCCTGGAAAAACTGCACCAGCGCATCGAAATGCTCATGCTCTACCCCCCAGCCATACACTGCCACTAGCACACCGCTGGCAGCTTGCGCTTTCGTTTCTTCTGCCAAATCCACCTATTGAGGATCCAACATCCTAAATCAAAACTCCTCTGCCCTGAGAGTAACGTAGTGATAGAGCCTATCGTCTACTTTAGAGCCCAACCAATGGGACATGGTAGGCTAACCGCGCCGTTTCGCAGTGCAGCGTACCCAATCTACCTCTAGCCTTGCCTCTCCATGCGGCTCATAGCCTGGCGCAATGGTGGTGGTAAGCACCAGGTAGAGCGGTTCGGTGGGTAGCCCCCCCACTTGCTCCATGTATGGCACGCCATTTATAGTCCACACCATCTTGCTGGAGGTCCACTCTAGGCCTAGGATGAAGAATTCTGTGGCGAATGGTAAATTGCCCACCTGTTCCTGGGCTGGCCTACTGCCCTGCTGCGGCGAATAAACACCCCTAATCGCCTTCGGGTTCTCTGGCACAGAGCGGAATAGGTCTACCTGCGGGGCCGCCTTATCGCCACAGAGGTAGAGGGAATGCACTATCCCGGGTTCTCCGCTGAAACGAATCTTAGCCTCTAGCCGCCCCTCGTGCATCCTAAAGCTCTGCCCCGTGTTCACCAACCCACTGGTGTACTTGTAGCTTTTGGGGATAAAACCTAGCTTGGTGTCCCATGCCATAGCTTTGGCATCTTCAGGCCGAGTGCTGATTATCAGACAGCTATTCTCAATCCGTAGATTGGCGCCATCGGTGTAGCACTGCGCATCGCCCACGAAGGAGTAGGGTTTTCCCAGCATGGCATCGCCCCAGAAGAATCGTTTGAGCCAAACCTTAGAATCCAGCGAGCCAGAGGCGAAATCCTCAAAGAAGACCTCCTGTTCCTGCACGTAGCGCTGGATCTCTGGCTTCTGGCGCATGCTCTCATACCACTTGAGCTCTTTGGAGCGCGATAGCGTATTGAGTTCTGCCAGCTTACGCCCAGCCTCGGTGAGCGAGAACTTATCCTTGCTCTTGAGGTAGTTCACCCGTTCGCGGAACTCTGGCGTTTCCACCTCTTGCTGCAAGGCTCTGTAGCGGAGATAGTCTGGGTTCTGGGTAGCGCCCTTGCCCTTCGCAGCATCCTGCACATGCCGTAGATGTCCCAGCTGGTTGAACTCCTCGAGCAGCCCAGCCTCTCTAGAGCCCGCGTAGCTCTGCAGACGGCACTCCTCGCGCACACGTTCGGCCTCGCCAGAATCCACATAATCGCGAAGTGCCTTATAGCGGGCAAACTCCTGCCCATTCTCGTAGGCCTGGAAACGTGTGTAGCGGGTCATGAATGCCTTACGACGCGCCTCTATCTTACCTGCGCTGGGCATCTGACCTATAGTGCGCAACCACCGAAGCCGAAAATTCGATAATCCACCCATACTCGTTTCGTCAGATTATACTCGATCCTGTTCCGATTAAAAGCCTATATCACAATGCAAAATACAGTCTAGGACATATATGTTGCGCCTTCTCCCCTCCCCGCTTTCTACCTCTCTGGCTGCATCCTAAAAGGCATCACCGTGCTTTCGGCATACTCATAGCCGCATTCCTCCATGTCCTCATCCTCCAAATCATACTTCCAGCAGACCTCAACCTCCGCCCCGCTACGGAAGAGCGTTTCCATGATCGAGAGCACCTGTAGCAGAATCTTCGAGGTCGAAGTATTATAGTACTTCATGCTGAAAATCAAACTTGTACGAGATGCGGGATGCTCTACATATCTCTGCAACCAATCCAGCACTGGAGCGTAGAACGCCTGCGGGTTCTCTGGCATAGAACTTCCCTCGATCTCCAGCCTCCCCCGCGCTGCGTTGAGCCGTATCGCTGGAGTTTCGGGTGTTCCCTTCACCTCATACACAGGCTGAAAGCCCTCTACCCCATCTGCCCTCATCTCGCTCCTCTCCTCTACATTTCCACCGCCCAAAGGTAGGGAAACTTTTCTGATCTGCCAAATTGGAAGCTGCGGCCCACACCGTTTTCACCGAGTTCCCCGCTAGCTGCGTAGCCCCCCCCCGGTATCCATTGGCAGAGATTCAGCAATGGGCAGATTCCCCCGTCCTCTCGTCCCCCTCGGTCAGCAGGCTGCAGTTCAGCCAACCCTCGCCTACATCTCCTCGGTATATGCGCTGCACCTTCACCGCTTCACCCTTGATTTGCCTATTCGAAACCTGGAGGTGGAGCGGCGCACCGCATTAAATGTTTTTTGCAAGATCCCCACAAAACTCACATAAGCTATGCGGCACGGGAAGGGAGGGTACTCGCATTGCACAGCTCCTCCCCTAGGTGATAACCGATTCACGGTCTTCGATAAACTAAATTGCCCGATTAAAATCTATTTACCCCCAAGAGAGGGGAGAATCTTCCCTGTAAAAGATTGAACCATACGGGACTTTTGCAGGGGGCTTGTAATGGAGAATTTTGCACAAGATCCTACATGCCAACGAGCAGTAGGGCAATAAAAAAGGCGGACTCTGCGCCCACCCCTAGCTACCCTTCATTAGGCAGCGCATGCAAATTCCACCTAGGTTTTCCTACCTTGCCCCTGCGAATGCACAGCCTACCAGCACTGCGGTCTCTACCCGTAGCCGTCCCTCGCCAAGCGATACAGGGCTATAGCCGCACGCCGCAGCCTCATCTACCTCGCTGGGCGCAAAGCCCCCTTCAGGCCCCACTAGCAGCTGTAGCGGCTCATTCTGCCCTCTGAGCACCTCATGCAATGGCTGCGCTACACCTTGCCCCAGATGCGCTATAGCCCTCACCATACCTGCGGTTGGCTGCTGCACCACCTGGGAAAAAGGCACTCCAGCCTCTATACGGGGAACCCACGCGCGGGCGCTCTGCTTGGCTGCCGAGATCGCTATGCGTTGCAGGCGTTCCACATTGGCCATGCGTCGCACCGAACGCCCCACCTGCAGAAGTGTAAGCCGCCCCACTCCAATCTCCACGGCCTTCTCCACCATCCAGTCTACCCGCTCCGAGCTCTTGGGCGGTGCCACTGCAACCCAGGTTCGCTCTGGCAACGACCGTTCCTGCACTGCCACCCCATCCACCCGAAGCAAGACCCCCTTGGGAGTACTCTCCTCTATAACCCCCTCAGCCCTAGCACCACAGCCATCTATCAGCAGCACCCGTTCACCTGCCTGCAGACGTAAGACCTTAGAGCAGTGGTACGATTCCTCTGGGCTGAGCGAGCAATACCCCGCCTGGAGAGCCGAAACATAGAAGGTGTGCATAGTTCGTGGAAAACGAGAGTGGAATACAACGCCCAGCCATCGTGTGCTACGGGCGCGTGGGTACTGCCCCTAATCGCCGTGCCGTTTTTCGTACCTACGCAGAGCCCAGCAAACCGCAATATAGCTGATACCGATCACCAGAGGCCATATCAGCAAGATGCCTATCTCAAAGATTCTCATCGAGTTCCCCTTTACGTAACAATTCGTACACCGCCCCCCATTTTCGCGCTAATAGCCCTCCTCTTGCGTCCCCTCGAACTCTTCCTTGGTAAGCTTATTCCTATCCAAACTCCGCCAGGCGTACCAGATGTAGGCCGCCACTATGGGTATTAGCAGCGAGACAACGCCCATAACCGAGAGGGTGAACTTGCTGCTGGAGCTATTGTAGATGGTGAGCGAACTCTGGAGATCGGTAGTAGAGGGGTAGTACGCCGTGCCGTGGTAGCCC
>JABCOB020000170.1 GCA_013333835.2 Bacteroidia bacterium | reverse complement strand
TTCTCGAAGACCGTAGCGACGCGGCGTGCCGCGTCGTTTATGGGGGCAGCAGAGAATCCTATTTCTACCAATTTTCGAGATTGGCTATTGGGTTCTTGGTAGGGGCGGTGCTGTAGGGGCGGGCCGCGAGTTGCCCGCCCTAGTGGTGTTGCGTTGTTATTAAATGGGCGGTATGCTGCGGCGTGGCCGTTCGGCGTTGCGGCAGCGCGGGTTTGCATTTACAGGTTAGGCGGTGCAGAGAGTCGGGGGGTGTAATAGGTGCTTTCCGCCACTTAAATTCGTCTGTTCATCCTTTTTCGGGAATTCGTAGGCGAAGTTTCCACAAAAAAAAAGTTACCTTTGCGGCTGGGTTTAAGCAAACATTGGGCATGGAGCGAAACTTTACGGGTTCACGGCTGGTTCGGGCAGTGCTATTGGCGTGTGTGCTATGCGGCGCTGTAGAGGTACGGGCGCAGATAGCCCAGGTGATGGGGCGTAGGTACATAAAGGTGATTCAGCCGATGGAGCTGAAGGGGCGGGAGCTTAACCCCTACCGTGTATACAGCCTGGCCGATGCGGTACGCTACTACTCTGGGATTCAGTTTAAGGATTACGGGGGGATAGGGGGGCTCTCCACCATCAATGTTCGTAGCTTGGGATCTGAGCGTATTGGGGTGTTCTACAATGGGATAGAGCTCGGCAATGCGATGAATGGGCAGGTAGACCTCTCCCGCTTCTCGCTCGACAATGTGGGGAACCTCTCGCTCTACAGCGGGCGGAAGAGCGATATCTTCCAGTCGGCCACAGACTATGCCAGCACGGGGAGTCTCTACATCACCACCCGTCGGCCCACCTTTGCCGAGGGGAGCAAGACGAATGTGACCGCCAAGGTGCGGGGCGGTTATCCGCTCATGGTGAACCCGTCATTGATGGTGGAGCATGACCTCGGGCATTACGTTACGCTGTCGGCATCGGGTGAGCTCTACTACACGCGTGGGAACTACCCCTTCCGCTACCGTAGGGCGAACACGAAGAAGGAGCTGGTGTACGATTTCCGCTCGCTGCGGAAGAACGATGAGGTGTACGCCACACGGCTGGAGGCTTCGCTCAACGGGATCTTTGAGAATGGGGTGTGGAGCGTATTTGCCTACCACTACGGGTCGGACCGCGGAATCCCGGGCCCTATAGTGAATAACCTGCGGTATAGGGGCGAGGAGCTTAGCCAGCGGAACCACTTTGTGCAGGGCAACCTGAAGTTCGATGTGGCTGAGGGCTACCGCACGCAGGTGAACTACAAGTTCAGCGCTGACTATACCCACTACGTGAATAATGACGACAAGGTGCAGAAGGTGGATGAGATTTACCGGAGCTACGATGTCTACCTGTCAAATTCGCACCTGTACATGATAATGCCGGGCTGGGATGTGTCGGCAGCCTACGATGTGCATTTCAATTCGCTCAGCAAGCGTGACGGTGTAACCTCTGCGGTGCCGGCAGATTTCGAGCTTCCCATGCGTCTTAAGAATCTGCTTTCGCTCTCCACGCAGTCGGCCATCTGGTTTCTGCAGGCGCAGGCGAGCGTGCTGGGGACCTATGTGAAGAACTTTACCCAGCGTAAGGGCTTCCCCGTGCATGCTGACGAGAAGGCGATATCGCCCGCCCTACTGCTCTCCTACACGCCATCGCGACGGGTAGATTTTTCCATACAGGCCTTTGCAAAGCATACCTACCGGGTGCCGAGCTACAATGATCGCTACCTCTCTCGCCAGGAGAGCGAGTGGCTGCTCCCCGAGAGCCAGTGGCAGTATAATTTCGGCTTGGTGTTCAGCAACAATGGCGACGGGGTGGTGCGCGAGTATGGCGCCTCGGCTGAGGGGTTCTTCCATGACATACGCAACATGATCATCGCCTACCCCAAGGGGCAGCTCTACCGCTGGTCGATGGTGAATCTGGGGCATGTGTATTCCTACGGTGCTGAGACATCGGTCTACATGCGCTACCGGATTGCCCGCGAGTTCGACCTCATGCTGCGGGCGCAGTACACCTACAAGCGGGCCGAAGATGTAACCCATAGGTACGATACCTACTACCGGAATCAGATACCGAATATCCCTTGGCACAGCGGCTCGGCGGTGGTGAATATGGCTTGGCGCGGCTGGTCGATCAACTACAGCTTCCTCTACGTGGGCAAGCGCTACAGCCGCCAGGAAAATATACCCTACTACCGCATGGCGCCGTGGTATACGCACGATGTGTCGCTGGCGAAGGCTTTCAAGGTAGGTAGCGGCGAAATGCGGATTATGCTGGAGGTGAATAATACGCTGGGGCAAGATTTCGAAATCGTGACGAATTACCCCATGCCGAGCCAGCTCTACAGGCTCACGCTGATGGCCGATATTTAGGGAGGACTTGGGAATTTGAACGGGCTTTTTTACAGGGGCCTGCAATGGACAGCGAACGGGCGGGGATAGCCCTTTGATCAGATTCTAACCGCGATTTTTGTCTCTATAACCAGATGTGTATTTCTGTCCAGTGGCCGAGTGGGGCTGAGAGCAAGGGTTGGTAGCGGGCGAACAAACTCTAATGCGCGCAATGGATGATGTGGCAAGCAGGGCGTAGGGCGCACTACTGGTGCGCGTGGCTGGGCATCGTATGTTTCTCGGCATTGGCCGTTGGTTGTCGTAAGGAGGAGTACTATCCTCGGGCAACCCACGAGCGGATTTCCATAGAACCTGTGCCCGATGCGGAGATAGTGGGGTTCTACCTGCTGAACAGCGGCGGGAAGGGTGATAACGAGGCAACGCTCGACTACTTTGACTACACCACCAGCACCTACTATCGCAATGTGTACGCAGAGCGTAACCCTGATGCTGTGCCAGAGCTGGGCGACAACGGGGTGGATGTGCAGGTGTGGAAGGGGCGGCTATACGTGGTGCTGAACGGTTCTCACCGGGTAGAGGTGCTGGATGCCTACACAACCCATAGGCTGGGCTCGGTGGCGGTGAATGACTGCCGTAGGGTGGCGTTTGATTCGACTTCGGGCTATGTGACCTCGTACCACAAGCGCAGCGCGCAGCAAGACCCACGCCAGCTGGGTGGGGTGGTGCGCTTTGACCTGCAGAGCCTAGCGATAACGGGGGGGATCACGGTAGGGTACCAGCCCGAGGGTATGCTGGTGCTGAAGAAGAACACAATGCTCGTAACCAACAGCGGAGTCTACAATGCGCCAGACTACGATGATCGGCTGTCGGTTATAGACCTTGAGAACTTTACCCAGCGCGGGTACGTGCATGTGGGGCAGATGCCGTGGGAATTGGCCGAGGATACGCGCGGCAATGTGTGGGTTAGCACCCGGCCGGTGGGAGGGCGAGGGCAGATCTACAAGATTCGGCAGGATGATGAAGGGTCATTCATGCTGAACTCCAGCCCTATAGGGTTCAAGTGCCTCAGCATGGCGCCCTACAATGGGACTCTTTACGCTATTGGCGGGGAGCTTTCGCCCGGGGGGAGACCCACGAATTTCGCGTTCTGGAAGGCGCCGATGCGGGGGCTCGTTGTCGATTTCTCCCCCATCGCCATGAAGCAGGGGCGCAATGAGATTGAGAGTCCCACTTCGCTGGTGGTGAATCCCGAAACGCGGGAGTACCTTGTGACGGATGCGCGAAACTACACCTCTAGCGGGATGCTCTACTGCTATTCTGCTAGCGGGAATCTACTGTGGAGGGTGCGAACGGGCATCATTCCCCGTAAAGTCGCCTTTGTGTGGAGAAAACGCGGCTAGTGTGTGCTGTTCGCTCGCGATTCCCCGTTCAGAGGGGTCGGGAGCATTCATTTTTTTCGTTTTGCTATGAAGCATCGAGAATACCTGTGCTGGTTGGTACTACTGTTACCCTCCTTGCTCTTGGGGTGCAAGGATAAGGAGGTGGTAAGGGGGCTCGATCTGGGTATAGACCCAGTGTATACGGTGGAGCGCCTGCGCCCGCTATCGGTGGTCTGCTACGTGGAGGGCGGGCGCTACAGCTGGCGGCTGCGCCACTATAAGGGTGAGGGCGAGGAGCGGGATTATGACAGCGTGGTGGGCACAGAGCAGGGCTGCGTGCTCTTCCAGGCGCAAGAGGGGGTGTATGGGTACCAGTTTGACTATTGGGGCGAGATGGGGCACCTAACCCGCCATTTCGACCTCTACGTGTCTAAGGAAGGGCAGTCCTATAGCCCCTACGCGGTAGATGTGCTGGACTACTCGCCAGCGCCGGGCCAATTGGTGAATGTGCTCCCCTCGATGCCGCGGGAGAGTACGTTGGAAGAAAGGCTCTATCGGTGTCGTAAGGCGATATGCGGGAAGCCCAAAGGGCAGTCGGTTACTCTGGGTGGCTTTGGTGGCAACATAACCTTGGGCTTTGACCATGTGGTGGTCAATGTGCCGGGCGAACCCGATTTCTGCATCTACAGCGATGTGCAGGAGAACAGGCCGCCGGAGAATCCAGAACCCGGGAAGCGCTACTGTAATAGCGAGCCCGGGGTGGTAATGGTGGCCTTTGACCGGAATGCGAATGGGCGGCCAGATGAGGATGAGTGGTATGAGATTCAGGGCGAGGTGCCTGAGGATCGGCTAGTACGCCGGTACGAAATTACCTATTACTACCCTGCCAACACGCCGCCCGCAGTGACTGACAGCTCGCAGGCGAGGAACTTTGAGAATCCCAACTACATCCGCTGGGAGGATAACCAGGGTGGCTCAGGCTACATCCCACGCCTGAGGGGTGGGAGTGGCAATATATACTGGCCTAGATGGGAGCAAGGTCAGATGGCATTGACGTTTCGGGGTACACTGCTCCCGAAGAATGGCAGCGAGAAGTGGTATCTGGAGGAAGGCATCGGTACCAAAAAACTCAAGGAGAATACGGTGCAGTGGGCGCTGCCAGATGGCTATGTGGATAATCTGCCAAGCAAGGGCGGACAAAAATTTGACATAGGGCGGGCGGTGGATGCCCAGGGCAATCCGGTGCATCTGCCTGGTATCC
>JABCOB020000169.1 GCA_013333835.2 Bacteroidia bacterium | reverse complement strand
CGATATCTCTGTATCGGGTGGGGCAGGACGCACAAATTATTTTGTTTCAGCGGGCTATTACTCTTCTACCGGTCTGACACCAATGTCCTATTACGAACGCTACAACTTGCGGGCGAATATAAACTCGAAGGCGAACTCATGGTTGCGATTAGGACTCAATACTGGACTTGCATACGATAGATCTCGCCAGAATCCTATCAGATGGTTCTATTCCGAACACCCAGCTGACCTCGAACAAGCACTATGAAAAGAATTGGCTAAGTGCTACGCATAGGGTTTCTTTAACCTCCACAGGCTTTGTACAGATCACTCCTATTGAAGGGCTGAATATCAAGTCTCAAGGGGGATTGGAGGCCAGGCTTGCTGTAACTCCAACCCGTGTACTTCCCACAATGGTCGGGCTGAATGGGCAGGGCAATGCTCGCGAGAATATCAGTACCGTACCCCGGTTTATCAATAGTAATACGATCGAATACAATTTCACGTTGGCCGAGGATCACCACATCACGCCGCTAATCGGGCATGAGTTCATCTACAGCTTCAGCAAATCGGTATTTGCCAGAGCGAACGAACTCAAGGATTCTCGCCTCATGCTCCTTGGTAATGGGAATCCTCAGAGAAATGTGGTGTCTTCGGGCTTCTACGAGCTTTTCTACAACTCCTTTTTTGGACGAGTGGAGTATGATTATGCAGGCCGTTATTTCGTAGATGCCAGCATCCGTGATGACGAATCTTCGAAGTTTGGGCGTAATAATCGGCATGCCCTGTTTTGGAGCGCTGGGGCAATGTGGCGCGCCAAAGAGGAAAGCTT
Organism: Bacteroidia bacterium; assembly: GCA_013333835.2. Classification (GTDB taxonomy): domain Bacteria; phylum Bacteroidota; class Bacteroidia; order Bacteroidales; family CAJPTX01; genus Bacteroides_D. Next base: position 3,794 of record JABCOB020000169.1, on the reverse strand, counting down.
CCTAAAGGATCTGCGTTGGCTCAACGATCTATCAGTGAAGGCCAGCATTGGAACCAGCGGAAATGCAGCAATTCCAGCTAGGGGTGGTCAGGCATGGACTGCTGCCTACCGTTCGTTGGCTTTGGCTGGGGAGAATGGGATCTACGATGGGGTTCATGGCTTTGGGATTACTGAGCCAGGGAATCCTAACTTGACATGGGAGAAGCAGCTGAAATTCACTCTTGGATTGCAGTTTGAACTCTTTGATATTGTGAAAGCAGATGTGTCATTCTACCATAGGAAGACATCTAGCATGCTCATGGAGGTGCCTAAACCCTACACTAGTGGGTATGGAGAAATCCTCAGCAATGTCGGAGCGTTGACTAACACAGGAGTAGATCTTCGTCTTGATGTTACGGCTTGGAAGGATAGTCGCGGCAATCATGTGACACCTTATGTAGTACTTAATTACAATCGCCAGCGTATAACCGAGCTTTTTGATGGGCGCAAATACTGGCTTCTTAGCGGTGAGGGATTGGCCTATGCGGTTGGGCGTCCAGTGGAGTATTTTTTCCCACGCTTCTACAGGATAAATCCAGATAATGGGAAGCCAGAGTGGTATCTAGCTGATCCAGATAACCCTACGAAGGTACAGACAGATCCGAATAAGATTACCGATGATTGGGATGTGGCCAACAAGAATGCGCAGGCAACGGGTAAGCCGCGGGTAGCACCGTTCCAAGGGGGATTCGGGTTCAATCTGAGCCTTTGGGGGGCCTACATGCAGTGCGCCTTCAACTTCCAGCTCGACAAGTGGATGTTCTCAAATGACCGCTACTTTTTCGAGAATCCCATGCGATTCCGTGGGCAGGTTACCTCTAAGAAGATCAACTCAGATAGCTACTGGAAGAAACCTGGGGACAAGAAAACCTATCCGAGTAAGGATGTTGTTACGTGGGTGAATTTCGATGATCGGTTGCTGGAGAATGCATCGTTCATGCGCTTGAAGAATCTAACCATTGGCTATAATTTCCCGAAAAAATGGGTGGAGAAGACACGGTTCTTCAGCTCGGGGAAAGTTTATACCAGTTTCAGGAATCTATTCACGGTGACGAAATTCGAAGGGCCAGATCCTGAGCCAGACACGAATGTCGGACGAGGGATTAACCCGAATACCAAGCAGGCTTGGGATGCCGGTATGATGTACGCCTTTAAGAGTGTTCAGTACGGAGATTTTGCCATATTTCCTGAGGTGCAGGCAGATTTGCTAAATGCCACAAATACGTTTGGGAATAGGATGGGCGGTACGCACTCTTGGGAAATGGATTACGCTGACTACGATCTACGCGATATGTGGGCAGCTTACTATGCGCAGATTGCAGATATCAACTTCTTTCTAGAGAACTATAAGCGCTTCACCCCAAAAGAGGGGGAGGAGGATTTTAAGGACACCGTAAGCCTGGTGGTTGGACATGCGCACTTCATTCGTGCATACTGCTACTTTGAGCTTGCGCAACGGTGGTCGGCTCTCTACGATGCGAATGCTCTTTGTGTACCGCTGGTGCTGAAGAGAGATGTGGAAGGGAAGCCTGCGCGTAGCACGCAAGGTGAAGTATTCCAGCAGATCTTGGCCGATATTGCACAGGCTGAGACTATGCTCGAAGATGAGGACGGGCAAGCATCTAGTGGAACAATAACAATAGATGTGGTAAGAGCACTCAAAGCTAGGGTTCAGCTGGGGATGAAAGATTGGGCTTCAGCCTATGCTACTGCCCAAGAAGTCATCAATAGTGGCGTTTATACGTTAGTGAACGATCCTGTGAAATTAAAGGCCATGTGGCATGAGGATGCGCCGAGTACCGAGCTTCTCATGCTCATGGTGGCAGCTTTGACTAATCAGGGACGTAGTATGAGTCAGCTTGGTGGTTATGACGCAGCAAAAGGGGTTTGGCAACCCGATTTCCTCCCGACGCAGGGGGTTGTCGATCTTTTTGATAATGCGGACATTCGCAAGTCAATTTACTTTGAACAGCGTACGGTGCAACTTGCAGTAGATGGTTCAAATACGCCCAATATCTGGTGTGTGGCCAAGTACCCGGGTGCTACGAAGCTGCGAAGAAATAAAACGATACCGAATTCAGTTCATGCACCTAAGCCATTCCGTTTGGCAGAGCTTTACTTGATTGCAGCAGAATCTGCTGCAATGAATGGAAATGATGCAGGGGCTGCAACAATGCTCAATACACTTCGTACATCGCGCGGATTAGGGGCTGTTACTACTACAGGAGATGCCTTGAAGAAGGATATTCAGGATGAAAGAACACGTGAATTACTCTTCGAGGGCTATCGAATTGCCGATCTTCGGCGATGGGGGTTGCCATGTAAGCGGATGACTCCCCAGAATGAGAACCTACTGGTTACTGCACACACAGGATTGAATAGACCCGCAAGTGATCCCAAATTTACGTGGGGTATACCGCAGAATGATATCACCACGAACCCCAACCTCGTCCAGAATCCTGGTTGGTAGTCGAGCGTTTAGTCTCTATTGCCCGGCGGCCTTTGGCTGCCGGGCTTTTTTGTGCGCTCAGACCTGGTGCGCTCGGAGATGGGACTGAAGTAAAATCCTAGCACCTGTTGCCTATTTGAGCCTGACACCTCTTACGGGGGGATTTTATGAAAATCTCACAGTGCTGATAAGGTGTTGATTGATAGTTTTATGCAGTATTGTTTGAAACGTTTCCGATTCCAGAATATTATGACTATCTTTGCTGGAGAAAATTAGATATACCTGGTAGCTAATATGATACGATGGAGTAGTGAAGGAGGCACTAGGTGTAAATCCTTGTGAAGTGTAACCATAAAAACAGCAGAGAACATGAGAAGAATTGTATTACTCGTGGCAATGGTTGTCACGTGGGTAGCGGGCGCATTGGCCCAGCCCCGAACGGTTACCGGGGTGGTGACCAGCTCGGAGGACGGCAGTACGCTCCCGCAGCTCTCGGTAGCCCTGAAGGGCTCTACGCAGGGTGTGGTGACCGACCTGGATGGGCACTACCGGATCACGGTTCCGGGGCCGGAGGCGGTGCTGCAGTTCGTGTACATGGGGATGGAGACCCAGGAGATCACGGTGGGCGACCGCACCGAGATCAACGTGGTGATGCAGCCGATAGACAAGGCGATAGACCAGGTGGTGGTGGTGGGCTACGGCACCGGCAAGAAGATCAGCTCCACGGTGGGGAAGGTGAGCAGCGTGGGTGCGCAGAAGCTGGTGGCCAAGCCCGCGGCGAATGCGATGGATGCGCTGGCGGGGCAGGTGCCGGGGATGTCGGTGCTTACGCAGTCTGGAGAACCGTCGAGCCTCTCGTCAATACGCCTGCACGGTTCTGGTTCTACACCACTCGGTGCTGGCGATTCGCCTCTCTATGTGATAGATGGACTCCCGGTTAGCCAGGGTACTATCCAAGGGTTGAACCCTGCGGATTTTGAGCGGGTGGATGTGCTTACCGATGCCTCGGCGACCTCCATTTACGGGGCTCGTGCGGCCAATGGGGTCATCTACATCACCACCAAGCAGGGCAAAGCTGCCGATGATGGAAAGGTGACGGCTCGCTACTCTTTCGGGCTATCGATCCTTGCCAATACGGACTACTTTAAGAATTTCCAGAATACCGAGGAGGCACTTGCGATGTTTCGGGAGCTAGAGACTCTACAGCCCGGCAAGATTCAAGAAATTATAGATACCTACGGGACTCGTACCTACCGGTGGTACAGGTACTACTATCAGGCGAATGCTCCCATGCATAACGCTGATG
>JABCOB020000168.1 GCA_013333835.2 Bacteroidia bacterium | reverse complement strand
TCAGGCTGTAGCATTAAACGAATGCTGCAGCCTGTTTTTTACATTTACCCTCTCTGCTAAACCCCTTAAACAATACAAGACCTCTGCAAAACTCGTTTAAACGATGCCGTACGCCACATCGCTACATCCTTGAGGATGATAGTAAGCGGCTGATTCAAAAGATACCGAACCAACGCTACAGCATTAGAGGGAATACGACTGGGGACCTTTCCCTCTCTTTTCAAATTGCCCGAATGGTAGAGTTCGCACGGGTTAAAGGGGCTTCACTCCCGCAAAATCGATCCCTATGCCTAAAAATCTACTTGCTTTGCCCTAGATTCAGCAAAATCCAATAGTTTCCGCTACCTTTGCATTGGATTTCTACAAGCACGGGGCGTTATTTCACCAATAATGGCTATGGATTCGGAATCGGCACGCAAGATACTACAACGGGTAAATTCGCCTGCCGATGTCCAGGCTCTTTCTCCAGATCTACTGCCAGAGCTTGCGCAAGCTCTCCGGAGTTTTCTGGTGCAGTCGGTATCTACCAATCCTGGGCATCTGGGAAGCAGCCTCGGCGTGGTCGAAATTACCATCGCGCTGCTACGGGTTTACACGCCCCCTACCGATAGCATAATATGGGATGTAGGGCATCAGGCCTATATCTACAAGCTGCTCACCGAGCGTAGAGGAGGGTTCGACACCAACCGCCAGCTCTGTGGGCTATGCGGCTTCCCCTCCATGCAGGAGAGCCCCTACGATGCCTTTGGCACGGGGCACAGCTCTACTTCCATCTCAGCTGCACTCGGCATTGCAGAAGCTAACCGCCTGCTGGAGCTGCCCGGGCACTCTGTGGCGGTGATTGGCGACGGGGCAATGACGGGAGGGCTGGCCTTCGAGGGGCTTAACAACGCCGGGGCGCTACGAGACGATATCCTGGTGATACTGAATGACAATGACATGTCCTTCGATCCTAAGGTCGGTGGACTGCACGAGTATCTACTTGTTATCGTGACTTCTCCGAGCTATAACCGGGTGAAAGACCGTGTATGGAATGCCCTAAGTCGCACCCGTACCGTAAGAAATGGCGTGCGCAGCATAGCCCAACAGGTAGACCGTGCGATAAAGGGGGCATTCCTAGAGAAAAGCAACCTTTTCGAGGCCTTAGGAATCCGCTATTTCGGTCCTGTAGATGGACATGATGCCCTCTACCTCTCGCAGATACTCAACGACCTCAAGCAGATACCTGGTCCCAAGCTGCTGCACTGTATCACCGTAAAGGGTAAGGGGTTTGAGCCAGCCGAACGAGAGCAGACGGTATGGCACGCCCCCGGACGGTTTAACGCTACCACCGGCGAACGAACTCCAGAGGGGGATAACGGCTCACTCCCCCCGAGATACCAAGATGTATTCGGGAAAACACTGCTAGAGCTTGCGGTCAAAAATCCGCATATTGTGGGGATCACGCCCGCCATGCCGAGCGGCTCGTCTCTGAATGTGGTAATGCAAAAATACCCACACCGTACGTACGATGTGGGCATAGCTGAGGGGCACGCCGTAACCTTTTCGGCGGGATTGGCAAGCCGAGGAATAGTCCCATACTGCGTCATCTATTCTTCGTTCCTACAGCGAGCTTTCGACCAAATAATCCACGATGTTGCCCTACAGAACCTCCATGTGGTGCTATGCCTCGATAGGGCAGGCCTAGTGGGCGAAGATGGAGCTACCCACCATGGGGCTTACGATCTAGCCTACCTGCGTCCCATACCGAATATGACCATATGCGCCCCGCTAGATGAGTATGAACTGGCCGAAATGCTACGGCTCGCCGAGGTAGGGTGCGGTCCATGGGCCATCCGCTACCCTCGAGGGCGCGGCGCCGGGATTCGATTAGCCGGGCAGGGTGAACACCAGAATACAGAGGGTAACGTGGCGGGCAAATCCTTCAGGGATTCTAAGGATGCGAATGACCCTATGGCTGCGCCCCCACGCCCTCAACAACCCATCATAGTCGGACATGGGCGTCGCATTACGGCAGGCCAAGACATCGCTATCCTAAGTCTAGGAGCAGCCGGGCAGAACGCCCACGCTGCCGTTAGAATGCTGCAGAACAAGGGGATAAATGCTGCGCACTATGACTTTCGCTTCCTCAAACCGCTAGATCAAGCCCTGCTTCAGGAGGTAGCACTGAACTTCCATTCGGTCTACACGGTAGAGGATGGAACCGTGGTCGGCGGATTCGGCAGCGCAGTGCTAGAGGCACTGAATGGAATGGGTTACAAGGGGCGCACGCATATCCTAGGGATTCCTGACAGGTTCATCGGGCACGGTACTGTAGCCCAACTACAGGCACTGTGCGGCTACTCAGGAGAGGAAATTGCAAAGCGTGTGGAAAACGATAAACGGCGTGAAGAGGCGGAATAGGCGCGGAAACATTCGCCTAAAACGCTGAAAAACATTGCAGCACGGACAAATCGCTATGTCCTCCGAAAATCGAAATAGCTATTCAAAAGCGGCTGTACCCTATAAAAGAGATAGGCTAGAACTGCGGCATACGCACACTTGGGGACTTCTTCAACGGCCTCTCATTGGCTTAGTTCCCACTCCAGCCCCCTGCGCTACTCATCCTCTGATAAGCAGTGTGCTTCGGC
>JABCOB020000167.1 GCA_013333835.2 Bacteroidia bacterium | reverse complement strand
CCTGGGCCGCTTCATGTTCGGATTTCGCTAGCGAAATCCGAACATGAAGCGGCCCAGGTAGGGGGTTGGTAGGGCGAAGGTTGGGAGTTGGTGTAGTTTTGGCTAAGCGGTCTGGCTGTGCTAGCCTGTCCACTTCTGGGCATCAAAAAGGGGACTCCGAAGAGTCCCCCATCCTGATTTTCAATGGGTTCTACCCATTCCAGTTAATTGCTCAGCCTGTCTACAGTCTCGCTGTTCATCGATTTGTACATCCCCGCCCTACGCACAGCGCCGCCGAAGTGGTAGGTTACGGCAAAGTTGAACGTGCGGGGCTGGCGCGATGTAGTGGTTATCGTGTTGCCATTTCGGGCTATTTCGGTGCTAGTACGGTCGGCTGCCGTCAGGTTCGTTACCCCAGCGCTCAGCCGGAGCCTTCGGTTGAAGAGCCGGCATACTAGCTCTGCATTTAGCGTGAATCGGCGAGTTCCCTCGGTATTTGCGTAGCGCTCAGCGCCAGATTCAGCGGCCTCCAGCTCGGCAGCCAGAAGCTGCGAACGCATGAAGTAGAAGGTGGCCGTCCCCCCCACAAAATAGCTCCAGCCCCCCACGTAAGCGCGAAGTTCTGGGCGCTTTCCCTGCGAACTCAGGTAGTAGACTACCGGCGAGAGCTGCCCCTCAAACCAAAATGCTGGATTCCAGGTGTAGCTAGCCTGTAGTATAAACGTCTGTGTGATAGATGCATTACGCCAGATAGAGGTGGTTACCGAGGTGGCGGGGTCGGTAATGCCAAAGCGGACGATATTGTTCCCTACGTAGCGGTGCGAGAAAGAGGCGGTGAGGTTATTGTTATAGGTGTAGGTAAGCGAGGTATTGTACGAAAGCGATGGGCGGAGCTGGGGGTTCCCTACCCACACGGAGTAGGCATCGTTATAGTAGGAGAACGGGTTTACCGAGACGAAGGAGGGACGCCCTATGCGGGTAGAGCTGCTCAGGGTGAACACATGCCTGTCAGCAGGCGCATACCGCAGGTATACGGTGGGGAATAGATTATTGTACGAACGGTTGAACTCATCGTGCCTATCGCCACTCTGCACCCCGTGGGTGGTGGTAAACTCGTCTCGTAGCCCGAGCTTCAACGCCAGCTTGCTGTGCAAGAAGACCGTTGCGTCGGCGTAGAGAGCCGCCACGCCCTCGGTGTAGCGAAACCGATCATGCTGGTTCGGGAGCGCAGGGCGTTTTTGGTAGTCTGCCGCATCCTGCGTTTGCGTATACACGTATGAAGCGCCAGCCTCCAGCTTTACCCGCTCGCCCACAGGGCTCTCAAAATCTGCCCGTGCCGAGTAGGTGGGGATTTTTCGGTTCAGACTATTGTCAAATCGGTAGCCGCTAGTCCCCTGCGCACTGTAGCGTCCCCTATGCTGAAGGGTGTAGAGGTGGTAATCGGCCTCTAGGCTCAGGGCGCGCCCCCCTGCAAACGCCTGGGTAAGGTGCAGATTGGCATTGTGCCGAACCACATCGTAGCGCGCGCTATTGTGCCCGCTGTACTTCCCCGTGCTGGCCAGGGTGGTGAAGATTGACGCATCGTCTATCTCCTCATTGGGGATGAACTTAAGGAATGCGTAGTAGGCGCCCACTGAGAGGGTTTCGGTAATGTCATAGTCTGCCCCGACCTTGGTATCCAAGTACCGATTATCCACCTGTTTCTTCTGGTTGGTAGCCCACTCCTGCCCGGCGAATCGGCGTGTGGTTTCGGTATGGTACTCCCGCCAGCCCAGCCCGCCACTCACCTTGGAGTAGAGGAGGAGCTTACCCAGCTTGGCCTTTAGGGTGAGGTAGGGTTCATTCATTTGCACATAATCCACATAGTGCTGATCTTGCACTGCGCCCCCAAGGTAGTTTGACAGGTGCTTGCGCTCCACGATATTGATAACCCCCGCGTTGCCCTCTGCTGAGTACTTGGCGGGCGGCGTCTCCATCACCTCTATAGTTTCTACCTCGGAGGCCTGGAGATTGCGCAGGTAGGCGGCAAGCTCTGCGCCATTCATCTGTAGCTTGCGCCCATTCACCAGCACTATCAGCTGCCCCTTCCCCACCATCTCCACGCCACCATCTAGGCTAACCCTTAGCCCCGGGGTATGGCGTAGCAGGTCTATTGCCGTACCACCGAGCTTTGCCAGGCTGCGGGCATCGAGTACCACGCGGTCTACGGTACGGGTCACCAGCGGGCGCTTGGCATTCACCACCACTGCGTCTATCGCCTTGCTCGAGGGCTTAAGGAATACCTGCGGCAAGCTCGTATCGCCCGTGATTTCTGTGGGTATATCCAGCTCCTCATAGCCCAGGCACTGCACATGGATCGTCTGCCGACCCTGTGGAATCCGCATGGTGAAGGTGCCTTTCGCATCGGTAATGGCCCCGGCCTTGTACACCGTGTCGGCCAGGCTCACGGTGGCAAACTCCACGGGGTAACCATTGGCGTCGAGCACTGTCCCCCGGAGGGTAACGGTGGCAGAATCCTGGGCAAGCACCCTGCCTGCCAATACCAGGAGAATGGAGATCGAGATTACAAGAATGCTTTTCATACAAGCTCGGCTTTATACTGTGATATGAGATGTTTGGTTTGGAAATCGAGGAGGAGGTACTCCTGTAAAATGGGTAACTTGTAATTCATTGTAAAACCTAACGTTATCCGCAGGAATACCCTAGCAGATTTCAGCTTTTTCTGGATTACACGCCAAGCTGCAGCATGTGGCACGGCGCACGAAGCCGTACCGCTAGCAGGAATCGTGCCTCCTACCAGCCCCCTCGAACTAGTACCCGCCACTACGTATTAGCGGGCATTGCCTATAAGCGCTGCGAAATTAGCACGCCGACCTGGATCGGGAATTACCCGAATGGGTAATTTTTCAGAATTTGACCAGAGTCTAAATTTGAATGTACTATAAACTTATATAAAACAACCTGTTACACTATATAGAACTATTACGTATTAGAAATGCAATTCACCTCCACTTCCATTTTTTCTACCTTTGCCGCCAGAAAACAGCCGTTTGCAATGCTCGAAAATCTCCTTGCTCCCGCCTTTTTACGCCCAAAAGTAACCGAGGAGGACTACAAAAAGCTCCCCATGATCCTGCAGGGTGTAGACGCCGCGGCAAGGCTCTCCTACATGCCGCCCTACGTGGTGGACCTCAACACCCAGCAGTTTCTCTACGTTTCAGAGAACCCGTTGGCGCTTACGGGGGGAAAGCACGATGATTCTGACCTCGGCTCCTGCCAATTCTACGCCAATCACATCCCCCACGAGTGCCTGGAATTCCTGATGGAAGTCTCCCAGATTAGCTACCAATTCCTGGCCGCTCAACCCCCTGAGGATCGCTGCCTATTCACCCTATCGTACAATCTAAACCTCCGAGCAACCAATGCCGACCAACCCGCGCTCATCTACCACCAGTGCACGCCTTTAGCCTTAGATAGGGAGGGCAACGTCTGGCTCTCATCCCGCACCTTCGCGCTACCGCATACCGACAGAATCCACGAGGCCTACCTACGGAAGGCGGGCAGCGCGCAACGCTGGTACTACAATCGCCAGCTGCGGTGCATAGAGCCCTGCGCCCCCCTAGCCCTAGATGAAAAGGAGGTGGCCGTGATTCGGCTCGCCAGCCGGGGACTCTCCGTAGAGGACACCGCAAGGCTGATGCACAAATCGGTCGATTCGGTGAAAAAGTACCGGAACTCGCTCTACGAAAAGCTCGGGGTTAGCAGTATGACCGAGGCCATCGCCTACGCGCAATGCCACCACCTGCTGTGACAAGAGCGGGCCAATATCCGATGCGGTAGGCCCTGCCAGGACGGCCTTCGATAGATGGGAGCGAGTGAATAGGACCTCCTTACCCGCAAGGGGGGAACACTAATGGGAGCCATACGTGACTTTGGCTGCGTTCCCATACGGTGCTTTGGCCGTGGTTCCACAATGCAGAGAAGGGGTGATGCGCCCTTTTTGACGCATCACCCCTTCTTTCTTCTTACACTCTACAGCCGCGCTACATGCGGGTATAGCGCCCTGTATTCTCCTCCATGCGCCTACTCTTTCGTAAACCGCAGGAGGAGGCTCCGCCCGTCGCCCATCTGAAGCCTTACCAGGTAGATGCCTGAGGGCAGCGAGTACACAGGGATTCTGCACTCTGAGCCTCCCCCGGCGTTCCCCGTAAGGTGTACCGTACCATCGATGCCCACTACGCTATAGGCCTTCAGGGTTTCGGCATGGGTGATCACCGCGGCCTCGGATACCGGGTTGGTTAGCAAATTCGGGGTCTGGACTCCAGCCACTGGATTCACGACCCCGAGGGCACGGAAGTCGGCCTTAACCCTCACGTTGCCCTCCACCGTGTACTCCCCGGCGGTTTCCGTGGCCTTCAGCCCCTCTACGCGCAGACTACTGGGTACCAGCTCAAACCCTTCGGAGGCCTGCAGCTTGAGGGTTAGGGTGTCGCCATCGCAAACGGTGTCGCTCTGCTGGAGGGCCTGTGGGCGGGAGCGGCTTGTGAGGATGATCCTTCCGCTCCCCCGAGTCGCCAACTCCTGCACCCTGTAGGTTATGCGGGCAAAGATAACGGACACCGCGACGGGCTGGCTGAGGGTGAACAGCCCTCCATTCGGGAATCCCAGATTCTCGCCCACCCGAATCTGCTCTACCTGGAAGTGGGGGGCGGGGGAGGCCAATACACTTACCAAAGTCCCCTCGAGAAGACGGAGTTCATCTTCTGACTCTCCAAGCTCTTTGGAGGCTTTAGGAAGGCCTGGCTCCGTATAGGTTACAATTAGCTTTCCTGAGCCCTGACTCTTGATCGTGAGCAGATTGCGCGGTATCAGCGCAATATTGACCTGCACGGTGGTGGAGGCGACTAGTGTGAACCTGTATTCATTCGGATTATCAGCTTGTAGCAAGGCGTAACTAGGCTCCACGCTCTTTAACCGATAGTCTCCCTCGGGTACTGCCACGCTTAATGTTACCTCCACACCTAGTGGTAGCAATACTGTTTGGTCTGCTCCGTCTACTCTAACCTGCTTGCTCTCTTTTGCCAAAACCCACCCCACCGTATAGGAGCCCACAGGAGTCCCCTTCAGCAGCACAGGTACTACCGAAACGATGGGTGTTGATACGATCACGTTACCCATCACCCTGTATTCGTTCTCTTTGCCAGTGGGTTTTGCCCCCTCTACCACAATGGAGGTAACGAGCTGCTCGTTGGGCAGGCTATTATCCACTAGAATGGTAATAGTATCAGCAAAATGCAGGACTGTAGAATTATCAATAGTATCATTGCCCCGACGGACAAGTACGGATACACCAATGGTTTCCTTGACGGTAAGCAGATAATTCTGCCGTTTGAACCAGACGGCTAGCTCAGCCTTCTGGGTCGCTCGCAGTCGAAATACCCCTTGCCCCTCGTCTACCAAACCCGTAGCTCCTACCCCAGGTTGGGCAAGTATTGGCTGGGCAGCTGTATAGGCAGCATAACCTGAATCGGGCAACGCCTTCACCAGAACCCTCTCATTCCAATCTACCTCCACTTTGGGCCCCTGAAGGATATGAGCCATGTCCTCCACCGCTTTATCATACACCAGAAGCTTCCCCCTCCCGTGCACCTTAAAGGTGAGCGGAACTCGCTTGGCTACAAAGGAGTTGACCGTAACTTCCGCATCCTCCTGAATCTTGTATGTAAACGGCCACACCTGCTTGCCTGTGCCGTACTTTTCGGGTACTTCCACTGCGCCAGAACAGCTTATACTGGGGTAGCTACCCGCCTTGCCCTTCACCACCACGGTGAACTGCGTACCGACCAGTAGCTTATCGCCAGAATTCACGGTCTTTCCCTCCACTTCTACGGTCAGCAAGCACTCATTACCATCGGCATCATGGGCTGTGGTGGGATATTTCAGGCTCTTCCACTTACTCTCATCCTTGGCTATTTCGGACTCAACCTTTACTTCAGCAGCCCCGGCATCCACAGAATAGACATGCATCTCACTCCAACCTTTCTTTTGCGGATGGCTAGTATCCACGGGGACAACTCGCTTTTCTGTAGCTCCTGTTACAGTGAGAGAGCTTAGCTTATAGCCATCTGGAAGTCCCGTTCGGTATATCGTGAGCGTATCGCCCTGGGGTATCTCTGCTATCTTTTGGCGTAGGTAATCATCCCAGTAATCGGAGAATATCTCAAGATCCTGAAAATCGCCCAAATCGTAAGTATAGGCAATCTTTGCCCAGAGGCTAGCCTCGCGTGTGTAGGCAACCTTTACCTCCACATCTCCGTTCACCGTATAGGCGTCCTGCTTACCCTGCACTGGGGTTGCACCCGTAACCTCGACTTTATAGGCAAACCCTAGAACTTTAACCTGTACGGTTATCACATCGCCCACCTCAAGTGCTGTTGAGCCAGAATGAATTTGCTTGCCATTCTGCAGCACGGTGATCTTTGCCCCTGGAGCTTTACCCTCCGCAGTTACGGTAAGCCGATGCTGAGGACGCACAAAGGCTAGGAATTGATCCACGCAGTCAAAACCACCGTAGCCTTGGTTAGCAGGCGTTGCAAATGGTTTTCCCATGCTCTCCACAGCCTCCGTATGCTCACCACCCCCTCCAGTCTGGTTGGCAAAGCCCAACAACTTTCCGTTTCGGCTAGGCACTGGGCCAGCCACTGGCACCTGCAGATATTTTTTAGAGAAGAGCGCAGGCAAAAATGCAATGAATTCTCTCCCTGTGCTATGGCATGCTAGTCCTATAGCCCAGTCATGTTCACTATCGCACAAATCCACTTCCACCCTAGTCCCCTCGAAGTTAATGAAGGAACGGGCAGGGTCTGGCACGCTCCCAAACGACTGCCCTGCATACACCAGCATAGTGTAGACCTTACCGTCAACCACGGCAAGCCCCTGCCCCTGGGCATAGCCCGCCACCATACTAGTTCCACGGAGTAGATGCCCATCGGCAGCATCTAGCACTCCCCAGTAGGCTGCCGCCTCAATATCCTTTTCGCTTGGGTCTGCCCAATGGCTACTCCCCCAGCTAATCTCTGTGCCGTAGGTTCCCACCACGTATACCTCAGAGCCAACCTCTACCATTCCACTAGCCTCGCAATCGCCAGGCAAACGGGCCGCCCAAACGGGAGCTGTTAGCTCGTAGTCGAGCTTCAATAGCAAGCGTACTATGTAGGATTCTGCCAACTCTATCTCCTGCCCAAAGAGTTTCACCCTATAGGTGTTAATTCCATCGCCAACTAGGGAAACCGACACGTATACTGCATCGGGGGCAACGATGATACGATGGACACTCTCATCACCCTGCGCATTGGGCGACTCTACCACCCAAGTCTTTAGAACTCTGACATCCTTATAGCGAACCACCAATAGCTCAGGGAGGAGGTTACTAGTATGTACTGTGTGCGTAAAGATGTTAGGTGCTACACCCAGTTCTACAGTACTGCAGGCGTAGTAGGTGGCTAACGTTACCTCGCCGTTTTTCACCACCATGTCGCCTAGCGAGAACCACATCCTTGGGCTAGAGCCCACTACAGCCTTACGCCTCGCCAATTCCCATGGTTCTCCAAGCTCTCCATTCTCCCCAATCTCCACGGCGTAAACGTAGAGCGGCCTTTGGAAACCCACTGCACTGGGCGCAATGTCAAAATCCTGAGTTACCGCCCGGACACTTCCCTGACTACTCTTTAGGATAAATAGCGTATGATCAGCTGTTTCGCGCTGCTTACGCCAAGTTGGCCGCACCGTAAACACCACGTAGCTCTTTTCTCCCTCTGCTGCTGCCTTTATATCGACCACCTCTCCATCAATGGTAGATATGCTCCACTTCACCTGCCCATCAGGAGCTATACGCGCAAGGTAACCATTCCGATTCACAGCATCTGGAACCTGTTCCTCTGGCTTATAGACCTCTTCGGGATAACCAGGCAACGCTGCATCAAAAAGCTTGAGATTGAACTCTACTTTAGCTCCCTCCCAGATTCCAAAGGCCAGATAATCGGTCTCGCCTATAGGTACTAGGCCCTCCTGTTTATCCCTATTCGGGCAACGTATGCCGCCCACAGAGGAGGCACGTACCCCCATGGTAGAGAGCGCCGCATCCCAAGGCTTTTGCGCCAACGCGCCAATGCCTGTCGCTAGGAGCAACAGCACTGTGCTTACTAGTAAAAATATTCTTCTCATGATTCCAGAATTAAGAAACTACTTGAAACCAAACCACTCTCCATGGCGAGGAGTGCAATCATACTACCAAACAAGTTCTACTCGATATTTTTCATTTTAATAAGATAAATAGCGTTTCAAAATAGCTTGACATGTAGATTTAGCACTTTTCGTATGGAAATGGATACTATTTTTACCCCTACCACTTAGGTCCCCAGGGCATACCACAATGCCAACGAAATCCGTTCTTCATGGGATCGCTTCCCCCAAGGGGAGAAATAGCCAAAGTTAACCCTAAGCCCGAGGGTTTGCTCTGATGCTAACTGGCGGGAAATCCCTACACTACCTCCTATTCCCCAGAAGTTCCTGCCTAGATACTGGAGTAGACTCAATTCCTCCAATTGGGGTGGAGTGCCATCGGCTGGTGGAATCAGCTGAGAAATCGTCCCCCGATGCATACGGTAATCTGCATCAACGGATAATCGCCATGCTGCCAATGGCACATCAATACCTAGCCCAAGCTTTCCGCCTGCCTGCCGAGCAAGCCAGTGATACCTAGTCACCAAGCTCGCAGATCTGATTTGCGCTCCATAGCCAATAACTCCCAATTTGCCAACACCCCAAGGCCAATGGTAGGACAGCAATACTCCTGCACTACATACATGCCGAATACCCCTCCAGCTCAGGAAACGGGCGTACTCACGCATCTCCACTATAGAAGGATCTACATGCACAGTAACCGTATCGTAGAGGACCTCATAGCCTAGGCGACGAGCCAGTCGATACCCTCCCTGAAACGAGAGTCTTAGATCTGTAAAAGCCATCTTGCTACTAATCCCAATGCTCACACCTAGGCCACTGGTAGTACTTACCACGGGGAGATTTCCATTATCAGAGCCAGCAGCACTACTAGCCAACTCTGCCCACAGAGTATGCACGCCGCCAGCAGTTGCCTGTAGTTGCCCTCGAACCAACCAAGCAGCTTTGCTGTATTGCTGGTGAAACGATTTCTGTGGAATGCTGAGATAATGGTCATAGAGCCCAAGACCTAGAGTGTAGTAGTAAGTATCCATCCTATCGCCAGCCGCTGTTTGCACTGAGAGAGCCTCTTGCAAGTATCTAAACTCCAACTCCATGCTGGCCATAAACCGCCCGAGCAGCAAAGAGCTGGCCACGTGTAGCCCAAGGTCGCCACTCCTTCCCCTCACGCGAGGATCTTCCCGACTAAAATGTGTAATTCCGCTATAATCCCCTCCAAGTCCCAAGGCCAAGCGACGCAGCCTATAGCCAAAATCTCCAGCCAACGAGTAGCTCTCCTTCACCTCATGCCTAGGCAAGCCAACCGTCACTAGGTAGGGGTAGAATAGCTCAGGACTAGAAGCTAAACTACCATATACCCCCTGCTGTATCGCACGTTGGTAGCCTGCCTTACCATGTACAGCCCAGCGAGGAGTACGTAACACTCCCTGTGACTGGAGTATACTCGTAGAAGATTGCCACCCTGCATACGGGAGGTAAAGAGGGCTTGGCGAACGGCGATACCGATACCCTGCCTCTACCCGTAGATGATTTCTCTGGAGAGTGTCTGCCAGTGGCCAGAGGGAGAACCCCGCCATCGAATAGCTGTCCCACGTATCGGCAAAGCTCCCGATCTGCTGCCCAAATACTACGATGCCACAAGTCGGTAGGCACAGAAAAACGGCTAGGAGTACTCGTAGCATGGCAATCCTACTCTTTTACCACCCTTGGACTCGGCTCTGCATTGGGTATGAAATCGACAGTGGAATTGTTTGTATCCATGAGGATATAGCGATCACCATCCTTTCCTGCCACCTTTCGGCGTACAGTCTTGGCTATAAATGCGTAATTGCAGTATGACCAGCCCGCATCAACCGTTGGAGTAAACACCAAGCATTTGGGACCTTGAGGGGCAGCGCACTGGACCCCATCGAGTATATAGCGCTGGTCTATGGCGTAGAAATGCGCCGTGCTACCATTTGGGAATGTACCCGTTGCCTCATATCTTTTCAGAAAGTTCTCCATATCACAGTCCCCCTTCATAATAAAGAAGCCCTCATACCCCCTCGAGTGGAGCGGGGTTACAGTGCGAGAAAAACTGTAGTATTTGATAAGATTCGGGACCTCAGGCACGTCTACATCATGGGGATCATCGTCATACCACTCAAAATCGGCCCCGCTAAGATCTACAGGGCTCAGCGGATTGATAGCATGGTGGTTCAAACCCTGATTGGCCAGAAGAACAGTTTTCCCAGGTGCCAACGGATGCTCTCGCCCGTTCCCTGGGATGGTGAAGATACACCCAGGCACCACCCTATCTGAACCTATATACTCGGGGAAAAAATTACTCGACTTGGAGAGCATGGTGTTGGAATAGGTGGTGCAGAACGAAACACCGTCTACGTAAAGGGTATAAGGAGTATTATTGTAAAGCTCCACGTAATGCTCTACCTGGTAGCTTCTATCGCAACACGTGTAGTAGATCTCCTTGAATACCAAGCCGCTTACAACGCTAGCAACAGATAATGGAACTTGCACAGCCGTTCCCTCCTGGAGATGTTTCACTTCTAGAGGTTTCGACCTGAACGTTTGTATACGTACCTGCGAATCGTCCACACCTGCGGCCTCTGCCTCCACGAGGTATGTACCGAAGGGAAGGCGAGCCTCCACCCTCCCTATAGAATCTGTAGCTACCTCTACCGTCTGCCCATTGGGGAGCTTGCGAAGTTTGACGCTCTGCCCCTCGCGATTAGAATTCGTCTTGCCACCTGGCCACAGCAGCTGAACGGATAGCATACCGTCTCCCTCAGGACCCGGCTCTGTACGTTGCAGGGTAATCTGCGTAGATATTCCCCCTTGCTTTGGCATTTCCACATCGTCAATCGCACCGAAAAGCTCAATCTTTCCCCCATTTTCGTCCTCAAGACTCCCGTATACCTCAACCCTGTACACTCCTTCTGACAGCAATAGTCTCGCCCTACCCTTAGCATCGAGATTTGCCAGCTTGGCATCCCCAGTAGTCGAACTTATTGCCCTCACGGAAAGTCCTTGCAGGGAAAGGAAGGCAGCCTCCACTGGGGGGATTATTGCTACTAGCAACTCAGCATCTTGTCCATCACCCTTATAATCAGGATTCTGCACCACAGACTCCTCTAGCTGCAGCGCCAAGGGACTTCCTTTAGGCTGTACGGCATAGCTGTTGGCCACTGCCTGCCATAGGCGAATAGTTCGCTCCCCCACCTGATGCCCATGCGCATAGAAATCATAATTCCCGACCTCTAGAGTATAGAGTATCGGCTGCCCTACGCGGCTTAACGTACTATCCACATGGCCACTACGCACGTTACGCACGCGTACCCAAATACTATCGCGCTCTATGGGCTCAACCCCTTTGGGTGGAATCCGCTCGCCGCGAAGCGATGCATCTGTAGGCATCCAATCCGCT
>JABCOB020000166.1 GCA_013333835.2 Bacteroidia bacterium | reverse complement strand
CTGCCGAATCATCCGCAGATTTCCTGCCACGGGTTCTAAAACCTAGAAGGAATGTGCATTTCCATCAATTGACGATATCTTAAAGATCCTGGAATGCGTTGGGACTGTGCCGCTCGGCCACTTACACTATTCCACCCCCACTGTACGGGAGAAGAAAAAGCGGGGAGGGCAAGCTTGCGCGAGTGCCCTTACCATTAAAGGAAAGCCCTCCCCTAAAAGGCTGCAGATTAAGCCCTACAGCTTCGTTTTCTCCAGTATTTGCCTTGCGGTTTCAAGGTCTTTATTCTGCACGTAGATCTGGATGCAGCCCACCGTGGGGTACGAAGAATCCTGCTGATTCACTATTTGCGATTCTATGCCGTTAGCCTCCAGCACCTGTTGGGCTATAGTACCTTGTATCAACGCTGGCACTTCGTAGGCCAATACCCAGTTCTCAGTATCCATGATGTTTTTCTCTTTAGGGGGGGCTGAAAAAGCCTTCCTTGGTATTTCTGAGGATTCGCCAATCATTCCGCCTTTTTCCCCTCTTCCTCCACCTTTGTCTGCTCTTCGTCTTTGGCCTCCTGCTTTAGCGAGCTTTGCAGCATCTCTTCGCGCGTTTCACCCTTCCTAGGGCCATAGATGGCCTCCAGGTCGTCAGCAAATATCACCTCGTCGGTTAGCAGCCGGTTGGCCAGCCTATCTAGCCCATCGCGGTGCGCGGTTAGTATCTCCTTGGCCTTGTTGTAGGCCCTATCGCGCAGTGCCGCCACAGCAGCATCTATACGTTGGGCGGTCTGCTCGCTGTAGGGCTTGGCGAAGTTGAACTCGCTCTGCCCCGTGGAGTCGAAGTAGCAGGCATTCTCTAGCCCCTCGGCCATGCCGTAGTAGGCCACCATGCCGTAGGCCATCTTGTTCACCCGTTCTAGATCATTGAGCGCCCCCGTGGACACCTCGCCGAATACCACATCCTCTGCGGCACGCCCCCCCATGAGCGCGCACATCTCCTCAAACATCTGCTCTACCGTGGTAAGCTGCCGTTCTTCTGGCACATACCAGGCAGCACCCAGCGAGCGGCCACGGGGAATGATTGAAACCTTAAGGAGCGGGCTTGCATGCTCTAGCAGCCAGCTTACCGTGGCGTGCCCAGCCTCGTGGTAGGCTACCTTCTCCTTCTCCTGCGGGGTGAGTATCTTGCTCTTACGCTCTAGCCCGCCGACTATTCGGTCTATCGCATCCAGAAAATCCTGCTTTTCGACCTCGGTTTTGTCTTTGCGGGCAGCTATCAGCGCAGCCTCGTTGCACACATTGGCGATGTCGGCCCCCGAGAACCCCGGGGTCTGCTTGGCCAGAAAGGTCGGGTCGAACTCTGGGTGGAGCTTCAGGGGTTTCAGGTGCACCCGGAAAATCTCTAGCCGCTCCTGATAATCGGGGAGTTCTACATGTATCTGCCTGTCAAATCGCCCGGCTCTTAGCAGCGCGCCATCCAGAATATCGGCCCGGTTGGTGGCCGCCAAGATTATTACCCCCTGGTTGGTGCTGAAACCGTCCATTTCGGTAAGGAGCTGGTTCAGCGTGTTCTCCCGCTCCTCGCTGCTGGAGAACCCTACATTCTTGGAGCGAGACCTACCTATGGCATCAATCTCATCGATGAAGATGATGCACGGCGCCTTCTCCTTGGCCGTTTTGAACAGGTCGCGAACCCGAGAGGCCCCCACGCCCACGAACATTTCTACGAAGTCAGACCCCGAGAGGCTGAAGAACGGAACGTTGGCTTCACCAGCCACAGCCTTGGCCAGGAGGGTTTTCCCCGTGCCAGGAGGCCCTACTAGCAGCGCGCCCTTGGGGATTTTCCCCCCGAGTTCGGTATATTTTTTCGGATTCTTTAGGAAGTCTACTATTTCTCGTACCTCCACTTTCGCCTCTTCCAACCCGGCCACGTCTGAGAAATCGACCTGCACGTAGCCCTCCTTGCTGAAGAGCTGGGCCTTGCTCTTGCCGATATTGAAGATATTAGCCCCGCCCCCAGTGCCTCCACCTCGGCTCATTCGCCGCATCATGAATAGGTAGAGGGCTATTAGCAGCGCGAAGGGTACCACCCAGGTTAGAATCCCCCCCAGATAATCTGGGCGCTCTATGTAGCTGGGGTATATCTGCTTATCTTTTGGGAGGTCTTTCTGCGCATCGCGGAGCTGCTGCTCGAAGGCATCGAATGAGCCGATGGTGAGGTAGAAGGGCGGATGCTCGGCTTCGTACCCCTTCCGTCCCCCCAGCCGTTTCTCAAAGTGCCGTATCCCCTCCTGGCTCAGGTAGATCTCTACTATGCCCTTATTCCGCACCCCTACCATCTTGGTGATGTAGCCCTGCGGGAGCATTTGGAGCTGCACCTCCTGCCATGAGGTCTCTACGGGATTGCCGCCTTGGTAGAAGAATAGAATCCCTACCACGCCCAGCGCGATCAGTAGGTAGATGTACAGAATGTTGAACTGCTTGGGCTTGCGACCCTGCCCTTGGGGCGTATCCTGCTTGGGTACACTCATGCTGTTGCTTAATAAACTGTGGTAAAATCACTTGGCCCATTTGGTAGGATTCCCTTAGCGCTGTTTTTGGCAGGCCCGAGAACGTGGGGAGTCTTGAACCCGTATAGCCCACCTTATGCCCAGATCTACGTTTAGCCCGGTGAACCACCTCTGCGTCAGAGACTGCACGCTGAGGTGCGCATGCTGAATTACGGCTGTCGGCATCTTTTGTATCCTATCGAAATCTACCAGTTAAAACGTAGCGATTCTGTAAAAACGTATAGTGCAAACCGCCCAACAGAGGCTGCATAGCCTTGCGGTCGTTCCCTGTTAGTCCTCATCCTTGTACTCCGTCCGCTTGGCATCAGCCCATAGCCCCTCTAGGTCGTAGAAATCACGTGTGGGGTTGGTCATTAGGTGTACCACCACGTCTATGTAGTCGAGGACGATCCACTGGGCATTCTCACGACCCGACGAGCGCCAAGGCCATTCTCCAGTGGCGGAGGCCACACGGTCCTCCACCTCATCGCACAGCGCCTTGATGTGGGGGGCGGTGTCTGCGCTGCAAATCACGAAAAAGTCGCATACCGCCTTCTCTATTCCCCTTAGGTCCAGCACCACCACGCGTTGCCCCTTCTTGGCCAGCATGGCGCTGGTCACCTCCTCTATCATCTGCATGGTCTCGGCTAGCCGTGCGTGGCTGTTGCTCTTGCTTGGCGTATCTGTCTTTTTCGTTGTAACCATATGGTTCTATTCTGATAATGAATCTATTACAGTAGAACAATGCCATCGTATGGCAGTCCTCCAGCCCTAAATTCTCTGCAGCTGCATAGCGAGCGCTTACCCGTGCGAGGCTGCCAAGCAATCGGTTGACCGTGCGTGCCGAGGGAGCGGGCTGTATTTCTCTCAACTCAACGGGAACGGGTTGCTGCCTCCTTGCTCGTAGCAAATTCCGTGCAAGGGTAGCTAAAATAACTCTTGTGGCAACCCTCCTGCCAAAATGTACTACGATTCTGCCACAACAGCCATCCCGTCCTACGGCAAAAACCCATTTGGGGAGAGGGGGCGGAAGGCCTCCAAACGGCACTATCACTACAGTGGAGACTTTTCCCATTGCGGTGCAGTATATTTTGAATCAGATACATAGCAATT
>JABCOB020000165.1 GCA_013333835.2 Bacteroidia bacterium | reverse complement strand
CTTATGCGCAGAAAAGGCCGCCCACTCTACCCCCCACTCCCCGACATCCATAGGGATATGCCCAATCCCTTGGCTCGCATCTACCAGAATCGGCACATTCGGGAAAAAACTGCTTAGACGCCCTACCGGCTGAACCACCCCGCTTACATTCGACACCCAGTTCACCACCACCAGGTCGAATGCCTCTGACCTCGACAGTGTGTCTACCGCCAGCTCCCCGCTCGGCAATGCAGGTAACACCACCGATTGCACTCCCTTCGTCTCCCGTAAATAATGGAGACACCTCGTCACCGAGTTGTGCTCTAGCGGGGTAATGGCCACCCGTTTATGCCGATAGGGAAAGCCCAGCAGCACCGTATTGATGGCCTCGGTGGCTCCGCTACAGAATGAGACCTGCTTGGCATCCTCAGCCCTTATCAGAGCTGCCGCAGCCTTCCGCGCAAGCTCCACCGTGCGGGTAGACTCTACGCTGCCTGGGTACGCTCCTCGCCCATAGCTACCACCATGCCCCAGCGATTCAAGCATCCGACGGGCTACCCCGGGACTCTTTGGGAAGCTGGTAGCGGCACTATCGAAATAGTAGGCTGACGAACACTCCATATGAGGTAAAATCTGTAGCTACCCCATTCGTTTTCAGATCCTTATCACCTTGCTAGCCTGCTGCAGTAGCCCAGAGATGGTGAACATGTTCGATACCACTCCCACTCGCACAGCATCGGCCAGCTTGTAGAAATCCACGCATGTGCCGCATACTAGGATTTTTACCCCCTTTTGCTCTAGATTCCGCAGTGTGTCTAACGCTCCCGAACCCTCGGCGGCCAATTTCACCCCCGAATTGAGGAATATGAGGGCATGCGGTAGCTCAGGCCACGCCTCCAGCGTACTCAGGAATCCTTTCATTAGGATTTCGCCCAGCGTCTGTTCTCCATTCCCAAACGCATTGCTTGGGCAAAGAACCACAATCCCTGTTGGTGCTGGCCTTGCAGACATCCCATTCTCGCCGTTTGCCACAGATGCTGGCTGCCCACCTATAGGCGCACAGCTGTACTGGTTGGCATCTGGCACTGCCCCTGCCAGCGGTTCGCCATTCCTAAACTTCGTGCGGTATACTCCCGCCTCCTCAGAGAATTGCACCGCTATCCCGTAGTACTCCTGCAAGAAGTGGGTTACGTTTATCGATGCCTGCCTATTATCCACCGCCACTTCAAGCTCTACCCCAGGGACAAGCTCGCCCATCCTCCGTTTCAGCGTGATTATGGGCAACGGGCAAATCATACCCCGGCAATCGACCACTTCTGCCATCTTTATAGACTTTTATAACCACATAATTACGCAATGCCACTATCCCCGCTAGGGGTTACCATACCGGCACTTCATCTATATGCTTCAGCAGGTAACGGTTTATCCCCCTGGCCATCCACGGTCCTTGGTATATGAAACCCGTGAACACCTGCACCAAGCTTGCTCCCGCCTGCAGCATCTTAAGGGCATCTTCACCCGTAAACACCCCTCCTACCCCGATTATGGGTACATGGGGCCCAGCCTCCTGCCTTATAATCCGCACAGTACGAAGAGCCTCCTCGAATATTGGGCTGCCGCTCAACCCCCCATTTCCTATGGCATCCAAATGCGACTTAGCGGTGGCTAGCCCCTCCCGCCCCGGCGAGGTGTTGATGGCCACAAAGCCTGTAATTCCCTCTTGCAGAGCCAATCTTACGGTTGCCCGCAGACTATCCTCCTCGGCATGCGGCGCGAGCTTCAGGAATATCGGCTTACGCCCACCCTGCCTCTCGTTCTCCTCCCTTACCCCCCGTACCAGCGGAAGGAGAGATTCATCGCGCTGCAACTCGGTGAGGGAATGCACGTTCGGGCAGCTCACATTCACGACGAAGAAATCAACAAGCGGGTAGAGGATCTTTAGCGATTGGCAGTAATCGGCTACCGCGCCCTCGTTCGGTGTGTTGGTGTTCTTACCTATACTCCCTCCCACGGGAATCCGATTCTTGGGGCGCATCGCCAAGTTGCCAGCCACCGCCTCTGCTCCTATCGAGTTGAACCCCATTCGGTTGATGAGCGCTCTATCCTTTGGCAACCTGAAGAGGCGGGGTTTCGGATTCCCAGGCTGTGGTCTCGGGGGAACCGTCCCTATCTCTATGAATCCAAAGCCCAAATGCCTAGCCCCATCGGCCAATAGACCTTCCTTATCGAATCCTGCAGCCACACCCACCAAATTCGGGAATACCAACCCCTCAACCTCAAGCCCAATAGCCCGCCTAGGCGAACGTAGACAGCGGTTCACAAGCCAACGCAGCGGCGCGCACCACAGCGCAAATCGCACACCCGCCATTACCACATGATGCGCAGTCTCAGGCGGTAGCAGGAAGAAAATCGGACGAACAATAGACTGGTAGAACCCCATACGCAATGGCTGATCAATAGCGCAGCAAAGTTACGAATAGTTCGCAAAACTTCCCCTCTCCCCTCTCTCGTCAGATTAACGCTCTTAATTCCCGTAAGCCTCTGCAACTATCGGCTATACACAAAAAAGAAAAGGGCAGAGTAATCCTCCACCCTTTTCCTTCCAGTGCTCTGCTATCTATTCAGATACCACATCGAAATCGATAACCACGCTAACATCCTTGTGTAGACGGATAGTAGCCTT
>JABCOB020000164.1 GCA_013333835.2 Bacteroidia bacterium | reverse complement strand
GCAGCTCCTTCCGGTGTACGATAAGCCGATGGTATACTACCCGCTGTCGGTTCTCATGCTGGCAGGGCTTAGGGACATTCTGGTTATCAGCACACCAGACGATACCCCGCGGTACCGTAAGCTCTTGGGCGATGGAGAGTGGCTGGGCGTGCGGTTTCAGTATGCAGTGCAGCCAACCCCAGGTGGGCTAGCGCAGGCATTCCTTATAGGCGAGGAGTTCCTTGAGGGGCAGGAGGCTTGCCTAATCTTGGGTGATAATATATTCTACGGTGCAGAATTTACTCGCCTTTTGCGCGAGTCTGCTACTCTTACCCATGGTGCGCGGGTATACGGCTACGCGGTGAAGGACCCCTATCGCTACGGGGTAGCCGAGGTGGATTCCAGCGGTAGGGTGTTGGCCTTGGAGGAGAAGCCAGCCCATCCGCGCTCTAACCTGGCAGTTACAGGTCTTTATTTCTACGATTCATCGGTATGCGAACGGGCAAAGAGCCTAGCACCATCGGCGAGGGGCGAGCTGGAAATTACCGATCTCAACCGTAGCTACTTGGCCGATGGAGGGTTGTGCCTAACGCAACTCCCGCGGGGGATGGCTTGGCTTGACACTGGAACTCCGGAGAGCCTACTGCAGGCTGCCAATTTTATCCATACGGTCCAGAGCAGGCAAGGGCTGCAAATCGGGTGTCTTGAGGAAATAGCCTATCGTAATGGGTATATCGATAGAGGGATGCTGCGCAAAAGGGCAGAACTCTTGGGAACCAGCGAGTACGGTAGATATGTGCAGCAGCTAGCTGAGGGAGAATAGAGATCCAGAAAAAACGGACTATGAACCAGATTCCCACCTCGCTGGAGGGGGTTGTTCTCCTAGAACCTAGGGTGTATGGTGACTCTAGGGGCTACTTCTTCGAACTGTACAACCAGGCGACTTTCCACGCCTTGGGGCTCGATTACACTTGGGTGCAGGACAACGAGTCTCGTTCTTCCTACGGTGTTATAAGGGGGCTGCACTACCAGCAGGCGCCGTATGCCCAGGCGAAACTGGTGCGGGCTGTAGTAGGTAGAATATTCGATGTGGCAGTGGACATTCGCCCAGAATCTACAACCTTTGGGCGCTGGGTAGGCTACGAGCTGAATGATAGCAATCACCGCATGCTGCTTATACCCAGAGGATTCGCCCACGGTTTTTCTGTACTAAGTCCTGTGGCGGTGGTACACTACAAGTGCGATGCTCTCTACACTCCGGCATCTGAGGGTGGGGTGATGTACGATGACCCCCAGCTCGCCATCGATTGGCAGATACCCAAAGGGGAGCAAATCATCTCAGAAAGGGACTATGGGCATCAAATACTAGCAGATTTAAGGTAAACCTAACGAAGGCTTCCCCGTGTTGGCAGAGTGCGTATCTCTGAGGGGCTGCCTAAAACGTACAACAACTATGCCCTCAATTCTTGTAACGGGAGCGGGTGGCCAGCTAGGCCAATCGCTCCAGCGAGTGGTGGCTGCAAGGGGTGACCGCGACTGGCATTTCCTCCCCCACGAGGCACTAGAGATCTGCCGGCCCGATATGTGCCTACAGGTAGTACGCTCCTTACGCCCCTCGGTTATTATAAACTGCGCGGCCTACACAGCCGTGGATAGGGCTGAAACCGAGCAAGATATAACCTTCGCAGTGAATGCGCAGGCTGTGGAGAACATCGTCCGGGCTGCAGAGGCAGTGGAGGCGGTGCTAATCCATATATCGACCGATTATGTATTTGGAGGCGAGGGCAATGTTCCGCACCTAGAAGGGGAAATCCCCATACCACAGTGTGTTTATGCTGCGACTAAACGCGAGGGAGAACTGCGAGCACTGAGCTATGAGCGCACCATGGTGATTCGCACCGGGTGGCTTTACTCTCAATTCGGCCATAATTTCTACCTTACAGTGGCCAAGCATTGCGCAGCTAGCGATGCAATGCGCATAGTGTGCGACCAAGTGGGCACTCCCACTTGGGCTGGCAATTTTGCGGTTGCCTTGCGTTCGGTGGCCATGAGCGGTTTGTACGATCCTGGTGTTTACCATTACACCGACCTCGGCGTTGCTTCATGGTACGACTTTACGGTGGCTATTCAGCATCTCTTGGGTTCTCATAACCATATAGTTCCCATACGTAGCCATGAGTACCCCCAGGCAGCTCAACGGCCAGCCTACAGCGTGTTGGATTCTGCATTCACACGTGAGCATCTTGGGTTAGAGGCCGTACACTGGACCGAGGGGCTTGAGCAGTGCTACCGAATGGGTGTTGGTGCAAACTAGTTGGCAGAAAACCCGTTGGAGTGTAAGCAGGGCAACGCAAGCGCTGTACACTCTAAATTACTCTGATAGAAGACGTAATTGGATGCGTTTTCCCTGGGAGGGCAATGGGCATATTTGCATTCTTCTGGAAAATCGTTACCTTTGCGGCGGATTTACGGACTGCTGTAGCCCACAAGAGATGGGGTGTCTAGCAACCAGCGGGCGTAGATATAGTTAGCTAACAAGAGGATAGATAGCCATGAAAAAGGGTCTGCACCCTGAGAACTACCGGATGGTAGCCTTTAAGGACATGTCCAACGACCAGGTATTTCTGGTTAAGTCCACGGTCAATACCCGCGAGACGATCACCATTGAGGGGGTAGAGTACCCGCTCTACAAGTTGGAAATCTCCAGCGCTTCGCACCCTTTCTATACAGGGAAAATGAAGCTGGTGGATACTGCTGGCCGTGTAGATAAGTTCATGAGTCGGTATAAGAAGCATATGGAAAATAAGCAGAAGTAATTTCTGCGAGAGGGGCAAACTAAAGGCCTCGGTGCTACCATAAATTCTGGTAGTACCGAGGCCTTTTTATGTTTTTCTAATCGTGCGGGAGGGTATATCCTTACTAGAATGAGACCTCTGCGAAAGTACCGTGCGGGTTCAATGTCTTATATGAGGGCTTTCCCCTTCGTGCGGTTAAATATCTTTTAATCAGTCAATTCAATTTATCGAGGACCGTAGCATTGCGGTGTGTCAAGCAGATGAGTTTTACAGAGGTCTTTAGAACTGCAGGGCGAGACCAGCTCTTACAGCCCAGCGCCCAGGAGTGTGGATGTGCCCAAATCGGTATACAGCCTCTACGCGTAGCACTTTGAATATATTCTCAACCCCAGCGCTTACCTCTGCGTAGGGTTTCCACCCCACTGTGCCGAGTCCTTCTGGTGGAGTGAAGTAATGGAGATTGCCGTACCGCGCTGTGCCCACGAGCATTTTGCCTGAAACCACTTCTCGTAGACCGATGCGTCGAACCCAGGGAATATGGTTGAACAGCAGCCCCATGAAATGATGCTCCCAGAGTAGCTGTACCCACCGGTCACTAGCGAATTCGTAGTAGTCGAGCATGCTGAAACCAAACCGTCTAATGGCGTACGTACGATTTCCTTCGTGGAGTTCTAGCAGGGGGTAGGGAACTCTGCCCACTATAGCACCGCCCCCTAGCAGAATCCAAGAGTAGCCCGTGGGGGGGAGTTGCACCTTTTGCCGGAGGGTTAGTTGCACCTGCCCGTAAGGGTGTAGAGTGGTAGAGAAACTGTTCGGTTTAGCCGGTGCGGGAAGTTGCCACAGTCCCCCCGTTATGGCTAGCAAGACTTCGGGGTAGTTGCTACCCAGACTTCTGCGATAAAAGGTGTTGGTTATAAAGGTTTCGAAGTGTTTCCATCTGAGTTCTACCTCCACTCTCGCATCATTGATGAACGGGTATTTGATGCCAGAGGAACGTGCAAATTCCACGTAGGGCGTAGTATGTATTCGCCGAGTTTCTAGCATTATTTGCCCAGATAGCCCATTCCAAAACTCGTGGAAATAGGTAAGGCTCAATCTATCGACAAGCGTTAGCCGATAGTTCCATTTCTCGCGAAGGATGGTGGTGAGGATGTTGTCTTGTGTGAGTGAGCGGGGGCTGCGCCCGAGCAGCTCCATATCGTGCCACCAGGCGGCCTCTAGCGTGCGCCACGGATGCCTCTTGGCCACCCAAAGGGCAGAGGTTCGCCATTTGAAGCGTTTATCGGTGAATCCGTAGGCCCCCATTGCGGCCAGCTGCACGTGCCGAGTGAGCTTCTTGTTCGTGCGAATGCCTAGCACTGTGCGCCACCCTTCTATCGGATTCTTGCTCACCAGCCGTTGGTACGGGCCGAGGTCTATACAGCCTAAGGGGTAGTAGTATTCGGTGAGCATGAGCCCGAGGTCGTAGGCCGTGCGGTAGAGCGGGAGCTGTTTCACAGAATCCACCATGGTGTAGATCCCCTTCTCCCGAACTGAGAGCGGGAGGGGACGGATGCTATCCCAGAGGGCATCTCGCATATCGAGAGCGGTGTCTGCCACCACCACTTGCGCATTCTCTCGGGCAAGCCAACGTGGCACGTCGCTATCCAAGCGGACAGAATCGTAAACTACGGTTTTATGGCCAAAAGCCCCGA
The DNA here is from genome assembly GCA_013333835.2 of Bacteroidia bacterium. GTDB lineage: Bacteria > Bacteroidota > Bacteroidia > Bacteroidales > CAJPTX01 > Bacteroides_D. The sequence continues at coordinate 11,974 of JABCOB020000164.1, read as the reverse complement.
TACCCAGCTCGGCAATGTTGATGTCGGCAAAGAAATACTTACTTTTCGGAAACCACACGCCAGGTTTCACTTCTCCGTAGCTTTCCTCGCCACTCACATAGTGCACAAAGTTGAGGTTCACCTCCTTGCTCAGCTCATATTTGGCCTCTACCAAGGCATAAGAGCTGTCGGCTACCCAGATATACCCGCGAAATGAAGGTTCATATTTCCGCTTAGGTCTGAATGATAGCTGATAGCACCAGTGTCCTGCGCGCACCCCGCTATCCACGAGGAAATAATCGTAGAACAGCTTACCATTATCATTGATTGGGCTTATGAGCCCCTGGTTGAAGATTCTGATGTAGTTATCGTAGATGTTAAACTTCTGCCGCATAGCACCGGTGAACTCTGCCATCCCTTCATTCTCTACGCCAGAGAGCTTAGATGCAAGAATTAGCTCGCGGTCTGCACCAATACCAGGCCTATGGTAGTGCTGGGATATGGCCTCAGTGATAAAGATCGGCAAAAAGCTCTTCCCAGTGGAAGTGTTGGTGTCGAGGTGGTTCTTTACAAAGGCGAGCTTCTTCATAGCGCCCTTGCGGAAAAGGGCGGTGTCTACACGGCTCAGGTCTATCTCCAGCCGATTATAGACGCGGGCGCTGTAGGATTCGAGACGGTCTGGGTTATTCAGGGGCTTATGCGCCACTATACTATCATGCATCCGGAGGGCAGGATTTCTATCAGGGCGCACCACCACCTCCTCCATGTCTATGGTTTGGGGAGCAAGGGAAATGTTCAGCTCTTGGAAATGCCTAGGTTTTATCTTTACGGTTTTAGGGTAGTAGCCCACGCAGGCAATCACCAGCGTATCGCCCGGTTGACGGGTTTCTAGCACGTAGGTACCCAGATCTGTGGTTATAGTGCCGGCGGTAGATCCCTTCAGGCTCAGGCTGGCAAAGGGGATGGGTAGGCTTGTGGCGCTATCAGTCACCAGACCTTTGATACGCGTTTTCTGCCCGAGCGCAGCCTGTTGGCCTACACCAAGGTATAGCAAAAGGCACATGGCCAGAGCCACGCACCTTCGCATTCCGCTGCGCTTTGCAGTAAGAGGGCCGTTCGATTCCAGTGGCAGCATGCGTTGTAGGCTTACCCGACGATCCCTTCACGTAGCAGATCGTGCACATGCACCATGCCCGCATACCGCCCTTGGGCTGTTACTAGGAGTTGGGTGATTTTGTACTGTTCCATGAGGTTGAAGGCATCTATGGCGAGCGCTTCGGCTTCTATAGTTTTTGGGGAATGCCCCATGACATCGGAGGCTACCACGCCCGCAATGCTGTGGGTACGCTGGAGTAGACGACGGAGGTCGCCATCGGTTACTATGCCAACAATCCTGTCGCCATCGAGTACAGCCGTTGCCCCCAGGAGGTTAGATGATATGGAGAGTATCACCTCCTCCAGCGAGCTATTGGGAGCTACTCGGGGCTTAACATTAGGGTTGATCACATCCTCCACTCGTAGGTAGAGCCGTTTGCCGAGCGCACCGCCAGGGTGGTACTTTGCGAAATCCTGCGGAGTGAACCCCCTCGCTTTGAGCAGGCATATAGCCAAGGCATCGCCCATTACAAGCTGGGTGGTAGTGCTGCTGGTGGGGGCGAGGTTATTGGGGCAGGCTTCTTGCTCAACCGTGGCCCGCACCACGAAATCTGCCTGCTGGGCGAGGTAGCTCTCTACATTCGACACGATGGCTATAAGCCTGCTACCCATCATTTTAATGAGAGGTACTAGTACCTTGATCTCTGGTGTAGTCCCGCTCTTAGAGAGGCAGACCACCACATCGCCAGGCTGGATAATCCCGAGGTCGCCGTGTATGGCATCGGCAGCGTGCATGAACACGGCTGGAGTTCCCGTGGAATTGAAAGTCGCCACGATCTTTTGGGCTATGATGGCGCTTTTGCCAATACCCGTCACTATGGCGCGCCCTTCCATCTGCAGTAGCACACGCACGGCCTCTGCAAAGTCAGCATCTAGCCCGCTTATGAGCCGTTCTACCGCCGCGGCCTCCGTGCCTATGGTTTGCCGCGCCAGCGCTAGAATTGCCTCGTTCTCTAGAGACTGTGGGGGGCTGTACATCCTTTTTCCTCCTACTGCTAGATTACTGGACGGTTTGTTGGGTAGGGCGTTGCTCCGAGCGTCATGGGTAGCCCTTCAAGGCCTTCGAGTGGGGATTCCTTGGGGATTTTAGCATCGCCAAAGGCAATGGCTATCACCTCGTCTATTGTTTTCACATAGCTGAATGTCAAGCCCTTCACGTACTCGGGCTTTATCTCATCTATGTCTCGCTTGTTGTCAGTAGGCAGCACTATACGGTTGATGTTGGCGCGTTTTGCCGCGAGAATCTTCTCCTTAATACCGCCTACTGCGAGTACTTTACCACGTAGGGTTATTTCACCCGTCATGGAGAGCCCTGCTTGGGGGGCTTTGCCAGTGAAGGCCGATACGAGCGAGGTCACCATCGTGATTCCAGCCGAGGGTCCATCTTTGGGTATTGCCCCCTCTGGTACATGGATGTGGATATGGCTCTTCTCAAAACGGGACGGATCTATCCCGAGTTCTTTAGCGTTGGCCTGTACCCATTGCAGCGCGATGGTGGCGCTCTCCTTCATCACATCGCCCAGATTCCCCGTTATGGTCAACGATCCCTTTCCCTCAGAGATACTGGTTTCAACGTAGAGAATCTCGCCCCCCACCTGCGTCCAAGCCATTCCTACAGCCACGCCAGGGGTAGCAATGCTGCCAACCTCTTCATTTGTGAAGCGAGGTGCGCCCAGACGCTCCCTGATATCCGCAAGCGTGAGGTGTTTGTTGAATTTCTCATTCATCGCCACCCGTTTGGCCTGCTGTCGTACCAATTTGCCGATGAGTTGGTTGAGGTGACGCACCCCGCTCTCTCGCGTGTAGTCTTGCACCACACGGAGTACGAGGTCGGGGTCTAGCTGGAATTGCCCCTTCTTCAGCCCGTGTTCTTTTATCTGGTCGGGAATCAGGTGATGCTCGGCAATGGCCACCTTTTCCTCTACCAGGTAGCCCGTTACCTCAATCATCTCCATACGATCTCGCAGCGGTGCGGGGATGGCACTTACGTCATTCGCCGTGGTGATAAAGAGAACGTGCGAGAGGTCATACTCCACTTCAAGGTAGTTATCAGCAAAAGTGGAATTCTGCGCCGGGTCGAGCACCTCTAGCAGTGCTGCAGCAGGGTCGCCCACATTGCTTGCCGAGAGCTTATCCACCTCGTCGAGGATGAATACCGGGTTGGAGCTTTTCGCTTTCCTGAGGTTCTGGATTATCCGCCCGGGCATAGCCCCAACGTAGGTCCTACGATGCCCACGAATCTCGCTCTCATCGTGCATACCACCCAGCGACATCCGAATGTACTTCCGCCCAAGCGCAGCAGCTATGGATTTCCCCAGCGAGGTTTTCCCCACACCGGGAGGCCCGTACAGGCAGATAATGGGCGATTTCAGATCCTTCCGAAGCTTGAGCACTGCCAAGAATTCTAGGATACGCTCTTTCACCTGTTCTAGCCCGTAGTGGTCTTTATCCAGAATTTTCCGTGCACGCTCTAGGTTGTAGTTATCCTTGGTGTACACACCCCAGGGAAGCTCTACAAAAAGCTGTAGATACGATGATTGCGTTTGGTAATCGGGCGACATGGGGTTCATCTTCCGCAGGCGGTTCACCTCGCGGTCGAACGATTCACGCACGCTCTCGGTGAGTTTTAGCTTTTTGCCCAGTGCGGTGAATTTTTCCGCATCGTTATCCTCGTCATCCTCCCCCAGCTCATCCTGTATGGTGCGCATCTGCTGCTGTAGGATGAATTCTCGCTGCTGCTTATCCAGATTTTGCCGCGTGCGTTCTTGGATCTCTTCACGGAGCTCCAGCACCTGAATTTCGCGGTTTACAATGTGCATGAGCCGCTCCATGCGCACCTGCTCGCTATCGCACTCTAGAAGGAGCTGCTTCTCGCGGGTTTCAATGCCCATGTTCATTACCAGGTAGCGGAAGAAGATGGAGAGGTTCGTCCGGTCCATTTCCTGCAGCACGCGCATCTCTAGGGTATGGGTCAGCCCCATGAAGCGTTCTACCTTCTCTAGCAGCACCTGCCTAAAGGCCACAGCATCGTTATTATCTGGCAGGTCTGGCTTATCGGGTAGCTCGCTCCAGTGGATTTTGAAGTAGGGTTTCTCGCTTACAAAATCCTCAATCCGAATGCGCGAGATTCCCTCTAGCACAAGGGTGATGCGCCCCTTATCATCATCGTGCATCACCTTGACCACGCTTGCCAGGGTGCCCACACGGTAGAGGCCCTCTTTGGTAGGATTCTCGTCGCTCGAATTGCGCTGAGCCACTACCGCCAAGAGCGAATTCTCTCCCGGCAGGTCATCTACAAGCAGTCGAGTCCGCCGACGACCTATCAGAACCGGGATGAAGGTATTCGGGAAGAATACGTTGTTCCGGAGCTCTATGAGCGGTAGCACCGTTGGGATCTCTGGCAGATTGGCAGAGCGGTCGCGCTGGCGCATGGAGGTGAAAATCAGATTCCCCACGTTGTCCAGCTCTTCCTCTGCCGCACCGCGAAATACTAGCCCTAGTTTATTCTCTTCCATCGCCATTGCACTCCGTTATTAACCCTCTCGAATGGATCTCTATACTTACGTGGAAATTATCCCCACCCAAGGCGGGTTACAAATCCCTTAGCGATTGGTGTATAGCACATTGCCCCTTGCGGTTGTAGAATGGTAGACATCTTGGTAGATTTCTACGCTGGAGGTTTACGCGCACCTGGGGCGAGAGAGGGAGAATCCTAATAGTGTTATTTTCAAACAGAACCGTCGTAGGTTTTGCCTACAATGGGCTATCCCTACTCACGGGTACATTCAGTAAGCTTTAACGTTGCCGATTTACGCTTTGTTCAATTGCCCGTGCGGGCGTTCATTCTCGGTGAGCCGGTGCACTGCTTCCACAGCCTGCCTAATGGGGGGGGATAGCTGTACATGCCGACGCGCCATCATAGCCTCGGCAGTACCCAAGGCACGTGCTAGAGGGTGTTCGCTCAGCCCCTGTGCGCCTCCCCAGGAGAAAGAGGGAATCCATACCCGTGGGAATCCGTCGCCGTATACATTGCAGAAAGCTCCCACCACAGTCCCCGTGTTCAGCATGGTGTTGATACCCGTTTTGGAGTGGTCGCCCATCAGCAGCCCGCAGAACTGTAGGCCAGTCTGCACGAATCGGGATTCGGCTATACTCCACACCTTCACCTTGTCGTAGGTGTTTTTCAGGTTTGAGCTATTGGTGTCGGCCCCGAGGTTACACCAGCTGCCCAGCACGGAATTCCCTATGAACCCATCGTGTCCCTTATTGCTGTATTCCATTACCACGCAGTTGCTCACCTCGCCTCCCACTTTGCAATGGGGGCCTATAGAGGTTGGGCCGTAGATTTTTGCCCCCATTTTCAGGGTGGCACCCTCACCTAGCGCAAGTGGCCCGCGGATGTGGCATCCCTCCATGATCTCGCTGCCAGCCCCTAGGTATATGGGGCCCTCGGTGGTGTTGAGGGTGCAGCATTCTGCCACGGCCCCAGGCGCAAGGAATACGCCCCCCTGCCCAATCACCCGCACGGTGTGGCTTACGGGCTGTGAGCTTTGCCCCGCGGTGAGCGCATTGTAATCCCATACTATGGCCTGCCCGCAGCGCAGGAATAGGTCCCACGGATGTTCGATAATGTCTACCTCTCCCGTGAACTCCTTGAACGCTAAGGGGCTGGGCCCCACGTTGCAAGGCTCTCCAGATCTCAGCTTAGGAGTGCCGCTGGCATCCATGGGAATGGGCTCTTGTGACCGAATGGCAAGAATATGGCCATTATGGCATAGTACGCTGCCTGTTGGCAGGTTCTGCACTGCCAGTAGCAGCTCGCTATTTGGGAACAGCCCCCCCAGTAGATAGAGGCATTCGCCCGCATCCGTGCCATCGGTGGGGTAGAGCGAATGCAGGTGCTCTTGCGTGGCAAAGGCTACCGAATCAGCATTCAGCGCACGTTGCCATGCCTCGGCCAGAGTCCCTATGCCTAACCGTAGCGCACCAACAGCCTTCAGGTAGGTAAGGGGCAGCAGGCTCTGCCAAAGCCCGCCATCGTAGAGCACCAAGCGCATCGCCATTAGTCAAACGTTTTCTCGGGTTGTGAATCCTTCTAGGCTTGCGGAGCGTAGCTTCCTGGAGCATTCTTCGCACTCCTAACCCTCTATTTAACGTACCCCCCTTGCAAAAAGTATACCAAGAGGACATTGCATGCTACTTATTTGGGTTTGCAGGAGCCTGGTAATGGCGCAGCGTCCCCCGTTTCGCTTGAGAGTGCTCTCTGCCCCTCTGCAAAAGCCCCGTGTGGTTTCAATCGTGTATAGTTGGCAAGATTTTCTACTGCGTTCTTGGTAGGGGCGGTGCTGTAGGGGCGCGTATCAAGTTGCCCGCCCTCCCGCGAGCGCCCGCCTATCCCCGAGTGCCCGCCCTGGCAATGCCGCATTATTTATGTGAGTTTTGCAGAGGTTTTCGGTTGCTCAGCCCGTTTCTCGACGCGCCTAAAAAGATTACGGCTAGAAACCCAGCGATATCCTGATATTCCCTCCCCGTGCGGTAAGGTAGTTTGGCACGGCAAGCCGCATGCGTCCCCCTTGGGCACTGGGAATCTGCACCCACAGGTAAGATGCAGTATTTGCTATGTCGAGCAGGTTGAGTACCTCCACCGTTGCGGTGAATTCGCGTAGCCAACCGATGTTCTTCAGCCAGCGCAGGCAGTAGGCGTTATCCTTGAGCACAGTGGTAAAACCGATGTCTACCCGTCGGTAGCTGGGCATACGCGCCCATTCGCCGTAGTTGGCATTCGGCGGGGTGAAAGGTATACCCAGGGAGAGATGCCCGGTGAGGTGTACGCGTAGGAATTCCAGCCCGGGGATGTAGTCTTGCAGGAAGAGCGCGCCAGAGAATAGCTGATCGCTCGGCATGGGGAAAGAGCTATGCAGCCGCCCGGTGCGCCCGCCATTCTGGAGAGGCCGGGTTAGCTCCATTTGGGCACGCAGCACGCTGAGGCTCAGCCACGATTCTACGCCTGGGGCCAGCTCAGCATTGGCACGCAGATCTAGCCCGTATATAGAGCCTTGGCCTGCTGGCTCGGCCTCATATTGCAGCTGGAGGTTATTGATGGTGTAGGGTATGAGGTGTTGAATCCATTTGGCGTAGACCTCGGCCTGTAGCTGTAGGGGAATGCTGCTGGCTAGGAGTAGGCTTTGCCTGTAGCCCACCACGGCATGCACTGCGCGCTGCGGGCGTAGATTAGGATGCAGCGTACCCCGACGATCGCGCAGCTCGCGGTAGAGTGGGTATTGGTAGTACAGCCCACCAGCCAGGTAGAGGTTCAGGCTGGGGGTGGCGTGCGGCGTAAAGGTTACTGTGCCTCTTGGGCTTACGCGGAGCTGCCGCCCAGCCTCACGCATGCTAACCCGTACCCCCGGTGTGATGGTAAGGCTGCCAAACCCCAGCGCGTAGCGGAGCGTTCCCATGCAGTAGGCGGCAGAGTGGTGCATCTGTAGCGATGCTCGGCCACGTGTAGTGCCTTGGTCAGAGAATGCCAGTTCATGGTTCGGTAGCGTGTAGCCTGCGCTGTCGAGCAGTTCCCATTCCTGGAGGCTGTGGGCTAGGGTGCGTCGTTGTGTACGTACCCCCACTTCCATCGTATGCGCCCCCAGCTTGTACTCTGCTTTGGCCGTAAGTCCGATTATACGTCCCATTAGGCGATTTCTGGCATGGGCTAGGCTGCCGCCTATTCCCACATTCGCGGTGCTGTCATTGGGGTTGGCGCTCCCCTTGCCGCTTTCCACCTCGCTCAGCCAGTATTCTGCCAGAATGTCGTAGGTCTCCCGCTCGTGCAGATAGCTGTAGTCGGCTTGCAGGCTGAATTTCAAGCGGTCTGAAAGCTGGAGAGAGCCCGCCAGCTGGCAGAATCCGTTGAGGTACGTATCGCGCTCCTGCCCTTCGTAGTAGACGTTGAGCGCCATGAAATTGCTGGTGAGCGCGCCTAGCACCGTTTGTTTCTCGGTGGGGTTGAAAGCGTAGGCATTCCTTGCGATACCTCCCATCAGGCTGAATTCCAACCTGCTTGTGGGCTGCCAATAGAGCTTAGCCTGGGCATCGAGGTAGCTGGGACGGTAGTCGCCCTTGGTGTCGGTAGACTGTAGCAGCAGGCGGGTATCCTTATACCGCACGCTGGCTATGGCCTGTATGGGAACAGTGCGGTGTGCGCCCTCTACGGTGGCTCGGCTCTCATGCAGCCCGGCGGTAAGCTTGGCCCGGAAGGCCGTGGGACGCCGATAGCGGATGCTCAGCACAGACGAAAGCCTATCGCCGTAGTTGGCCGGGAATCCACCTGCCGAGAAATCGAGACTCTCCACCATATCGGGGTTTATGGCCGATAGCCCCTCCTGGTTTCCCGAGCGGATAAGGCTCGGGCGGTAGATTTCTAATCCATCGATGTAGACGAGATTCTCCTCAAAAGATCCCCCGCGCACCGAGTATTGGTACGATAGCTCATTGCGGGTCGACACGCCAGGGAGCATTTTCAGCAGCGCCTCCACCCCCCCGGTGCTTACAGGAAGCGTACCGATTTTCCCAGCAGAGATGCGCTGCAGCGTGGGGATAGCGGTTGCATTGCCCTGTATTTGCACCGAGGCTATATCTACGGTATTGGGGCGTAGGGTAAGAACGAGTAGCGGCGGTTTGGCCAGCGTGATTGTGGTGTCCAGCCTGTGGAAGCCTATACTGTTGATCTGTAGGGTTATAGCCCCATTCCCCTCCACCATAAGCCCGAAAGTCCCTGTGCTATCGGCCTGTACTCCATGCCCACCGTTTGGGGTGGCTACCGTTGCAAAAGGGATGGGCGCTCCATCTGGAGCCACTATCCGCCCCCTAACCAGTACCTGCTGGCCTATGGTAACCAGGCTGGTAAGCAGCAGAATGAGGGTTAGGATTGACGCGCGCATGGGGTGGGGGCTTAGAGGTGGATATCCGGGTCGGTACCGCTGGATATGGAGCGTAGAGCCTCGTAGAGTTGGCAGGTTGGCAGCCCTACAATATTGGTGTAGGAACCCTCAATGGCCGCGATACGTGCCGTGCCTATCCAGTCCTGTACCCCGTAGCCGCCGGCCTTGTCGTAGGGAGGTTGGGTAGCAATGTAGTACTCTATTTCCCCGTCGGTAAGCGCGGCAAAGGTAACCCGCGAGAGGGCGGATAGCTCCTTGCGCCCCTTTCCCAGCATGAGGCAGATACCAGTGACCACGCTGTGCGAGCTCCCCGAAAGGGTGCGGAGTAGGGCGGCAGCCTCCTCTGGATTGGAGGGCTTATCGAGCCGCTTGCCCGCATGGGTTACCACGGTGTCTGCCGCGATGATGAGCGGTTGGGGCGCTTGTCCAGCCACCTGTATGGCCACGTCGTGGGCCTTAGCGCATGCCAGCTGTACGGCCAGGTCATGCGTCCCGTCGTCCCCTATAGCCCGCTCATCCACCTGCGGAGCTACCACGGTGAAATCTAGCCCCAGCTGCCGTAGCAATTCGGCGCGCCGAGGCGAGGAGGAGGCTAGTACTATGGGGGGAAGATTGAAGAGCATGGGAACTTGAAAATAAAAATAGCGGGCGATCTACCCAGCAGCGCACCGTGTCTGTCCTATATTGCGCCGTTTTTCCTTTTGGAGGCGTTAGTAGCGACGTGGCGTGCCGCGTCGCGTTTTTTCCCTATGCCGCGTCGCGCTTAAAAAACATCGCATCCGCCTCCTATCCGCGTCGCGCTCCATCTCTCTTGCCCGCTCTAGAGCAGCAGCAGGTACGCCCCGAGCAGCGGGAAGTCCAGAGCTAGAGCCCAGTAGGCAAATCGGTAGTAGGAATACTGGTCGCCCACCAGGAATGCCAGCATAGAGACCACCACCGGCGGGCACATTGCCAGCAGGAGGTAGAGAGGGGTGAATAGGTAGCCGAACTCATCGTAGTGCACCAGTAGGCTGCGCAGCGCAACCCCTACGAACAGCGCCAATACCACAAGGTAGAGCCCCGCCACTACCAGCTTAGTGCCCTTTAGCCCAATGCGCACCGGGAGGGAGTTTGCCCCCAGGTCGGCACTTTTCGTGAAGCGTTGCACCTCATTCACCAGCGCGAGTAGAATGGTGAGAGCCGCGAGGGCCACCGACACGCCTAGGATCTTTTGGAACGCCTCGGCCAACGGGAATGCGCCGAGTGCCGCCATAGACCAGAGCGAGCTGTCTACACACTGCACCTCATACATGAATGGCACTAGAGGCAGGGCAAAGGCCAACACGGTGAGAATCAGATTCCCTATGAGAAATTGGTACTTATAGGTGGAGGAGTAGAACCAGAAGAGCCCCGCGGCAAGCGGGAAAAGCACGCACAGCAGCAGTCGCCCAGCATGCCAAGCGGGTATAAGCGCGAGTATGGTGGCGGCCAGCGTGAATCCGAAGTGCGAGGCTATAGCCTGCCTGCGCGATACATCGCGCCCCACTATTACCCGCTGTGGCTTGGTAATCAGATCTGCGCGTAGGTCGAAGTAGCCGTTTATCACGAACCCTCCTGCTGCTATGAGCACCTCGGCCAGCAGTACTAGTATGAAATCGCACGTGGTGAAGGGGTTGGCCACCCCGGCCTGTTCGAACACGGGTTCGATGATTCCGCACTGCACCCCTACTAGGATGAATGCGATGGCAGCCAAGGCGTGGGGGCGTGAAAGCCGGAGGATACGGATAAGACCCATTGCGTAGGACGGATGAATTAAGGATCTATTGATGGGCGCTTTCGCCAGGATGCCAGTGGTTATGGAGCTTGAGTACCTGCTCCACCACATCGCGCACGCAGCCCTCGCCGCCGCGGAAGCCCGAAATGTAGCGCGAGATACGCTGAATCTCTGGCGCTGCATCGCAGGGGCAGGTGGGGAATCCTACAGCCTGCATGGCGTGGTAGTCTGGCATATCGTCGCCCATGTAGAGCACGGCCTCGGGGGCTATCGCCACCTTTTGACAGAAATCTCTGAGGGCGACCACCTTATCGGCCACGCCGAGGTAGATATGCTTGCAGCCGAGCATCTCAAAGCGGGTTGCCACGCTCTGGGTGCGCCCCCCGGTGATGATGGCCACGGGGAAACCGTGCCGGTTGGCCTGGCTTATGGCGTATCCATCGCGGGTATTGGCTGGGCGTAGTAGCTGACCGCTCTCGCTTATGAGTACCTGGTTATTCGTGCAAACCCCGTCTACATCGAAGGCGAAGGCCTTCACATTCAATAGATTGGCCTTGAAACGTTCTGTAGAATCCATAGCGTGTCTCTGTAGTCTGGTAGCAGGCGCAAAGGTAGCGATTAGCTGCTGAAAATCCTAACCCTGCGGGGTGTTACCTTTAGTTTGGGCAACAATCTGCTCAGACATCAGGCTGTAGAGCGGTGCGAGTTCGGGGAATCTACGTCCAAGCATCTGTAGATGCCGTGCGATGGTGGCCTGGTCGCCCCGGGCAGCTGGCCCGGTTTGCGCATTGGCCGCGCCCAGCCGAAAGGCTTGCGCCACCGTCTCCTCTACCAGAGGCTGTATCACTCCGGGGGCGATGCCCTGGGCCTCAGCCACCCGTTGCGCTGCGGCTAGGAGGTGGTTGGTGAAGTTGCAGGCTAGTACCCCGAGGAGATGTACCCACTGGCGGGTTGGGCTATCGGCCACCTCCACGTGGCTACTCAGGTGGCGGGCTATCTCTATAAGGGTCGCTTCTGTTTTAGCATCGCTCCCCTCTATGAAGAATGGCGCATCTGAGAGGCGGGGCGTGCTGCCGTAGCCGATTGGTTGGAAGGGGTATTGGACACCGGTGGGTTTGTGCTGGGACTGTAGCTGGGGGGAGGAGCCGCTAGT
>JABCOB020000163.1 GCA_013333835.2 Bacteroidia bacterium | reverse complement strand
GCGGGGGAATACGGTCGGTAGGGCCAGAGTATGCGAGCTGTGTAGATACATTGCTCGCTAGCATCTCGTATGGCTGTAGCGGCGATGATCCTGAGAACGACCTAGAGGCGCTGCTCGAAGCCCAGGCGCGCTACCCGCAGGCCGCCCAACTGGTGCTGATAGCCGATAGCAAGAGCGCCGTGCGCGATATTGAGCTGTTGTCTCGCCTGCGCAAGCCTGTTCACGTGCTGCTGGCTGGAATTCCTAAGCTCGATGCGCAGAATGCCCCCCATCCAGATTATGTGTCTATAGCCTACGCTACGCACGGTTCGCTGCATACGCTAGAGCAGGATATAGTCCTGCAGAAGTCTGCGCTTAGCGGCGAGCAGCTCCAGGTGGCAGGTGCGCTGTACCGCTGGGCGCAGGGGCGATTTGTAAGGGTGAAATAGACATAGTGAAGACGCAATGCTGGGGCAGTTCATCAGGAGGTTAGCACCCGAGTGGCAAGAGATGCTGCTGGCGGGCGATGGGGTACAGGTGCTGGCCAGAATTGATGAGTTGCTGCAGCGAGAATATGCAGCTAACGTTTGCTACCCGGCTTGGGGTGAAATCTTTTCAGCCCTCACGTACTTTCCCCCGGGGGCTACACGGGTGGTGATAGTGGGACAGGATCCCTACATTGGGCCTAATCAGGCGCATGGGTTAGCCTTTAGCGTACCTACAGGGCAACCCCTTCCACCGTCGCTAAGGAACATATTCCAAGAGATAGCTTTGGAGTACCAATGCCAGCCTCCTTGTGATGGCAACCTGTCTCGCTGGGCTGCCCAGGGCGTGCTGCTGCTGAACTCGGTGCTAACAGTGCGTGCAGGCCAGAGCCTCTCGCACGCTGGTGTGGGCTGGCAAACGGTTACCGATAGGCTTATCGGGGCTCTTGCCAGCAGGTATGGTCGTATCGTATTCCTGCTCTGGGGGAAGAATGCGCAATCCAAAATACCCCTTATCCCGGCAGGATGGCACTATGTGCTCACAGCACCCCACCCCTCGCCCCTGTCTGCCCACCGAGGGTTCTTCGGGTGCAACCACTTCCGCCTGGCCAACGACTACCTGCTTGGCAATGGGCGGGGTGCTATAGGGTGGATGTAGAAAGGGCATCGATACCGTTTAGTATCGATGCCCTTTCTCTTACAGGAGCTGTAGGGACCTGCTATTCCGAGGTGTTCTCTTGCTTTTCTAGCAGCGCTACGGCTTGGGCCATTATTCCGCGCCCCTCGCCTACAAAGCCGAGCCGTTCGGTGGTGGTAGCTTTCACGCTTACGGTTTCTACGGGGGCTTGTAGGCACTCGGCTAGGGTTGCGCGCATGTGCTCTATGTAGGGCTGTATTTTAGGCCGTTGGAGGGCAATTACGATATCGGCATTGGTGAGCCGGAATCCCCCCTTTTTCACCATTTCGTAGCACTGCTTCAGCAGCAGTAGGCTGGAGATGCCGTGGTAGGCTGGATCTGTATCGGGGAAATGCTTCCCAATGTCTCCGAGTGCCAGCGCGCCTAGCAGGGCATCGCAGAGGGCGTGGGTTGGTGTGTCGGCATCGGAATGCCCAACAGCGCCAAATTCGCACTCCACCCTCACCCCGCACAGCCAGAGTGGATATCCCTCTTCAAGCCGGTGTACATCGTAGCCTAGACCAATGCGAAAGTTGCCCATAGATGATACTTTTCCTAGGTGATGCGAGCCTTTGGGTTGCTGCCCCGTTGGGAAGAGCCTACACGTAGCTGCCCAGTGGCGCAGTGTTACAGCCTCTTCAGCATCTCGTTACAAGCCTTGCTCCTGCTTGGCGCGCTTGCCCTTTTTGTTTTGCTGCTCAAAGTTCACCATGAGCGAGAAGCGCATGGTATTTGCTATGGGGCTGTTGAAGCCCGCAGTTGGGAGAAGGTAGGCGGCATCGAGGCTGAACACATTGTAGGCAACACCAGCCCCCAGGGTGAAGTAGGTTCGCCCCCCCTTGCTGGGATGCTCGTAGTAATAGCCAGCCCGGAGGGCGAAGAGCTTTTGGTACAAATATTCGAACCCCGTGGCCAGGTAGATTTCGTGGAATTCTTCCGCGGCGCCACCGGGGGCATCGTAGAATGATTGCACCATCCCCGTCACCACGGCTACATCGGGATCTTTCCCCTTGGTTATCTCATGCTTAGCGTTGTAGATGGGGGGGGTGGGTACCAGGAGCTTTGAGAGGTCGAGTAGGGCAGAGATGGAGTTGTATTGATCGACGTTAAGGCTGAAGCGCCCTCCAACACGTAGGGTGATAGGGATAAAGTTCTTAACCACGTCGTTGTAAGTGAGCTTTGACCCGATGCTGGTTATCGAGAGCCCCACGGCCCACTCTGCAGGCATACGTTGCAGCTTTAGCGGGTGCTGGTAGTAGATGCCGAGGTCGGCGGCGTAAGACATCCCGGCCTTGTTGGTCCCCACAGAATTCTGGTTAGAAAATCCCCCCGTGAGGTCGCTACGGATTATGCGAAAGCCTAGCCCACCGCTGAAGTTGGGTAGGAATTTGCGGGAGTAGCCTACGTCGAAAGCGAATTCGTTGGGGTTGTGGGTCTGCATCCGTATCCCCTGCTCGTTGGTGAATACCATCTGCCCCATGGAGAAGTATCGGAGCGAGGCAGACACCGATTGCATATTGTCAATCCGGTAGTAGCCCGCGAGGTACGCCAGATTGATCTCGTTGGTGAGCTTGCGTAGCCAGGGGATGTAGGAGAGCGAGACCCCGAACTTGGTGGGTATTAGGGCGTACTTGGCAATATTCCAGTGCTGGCTATTGACATCGGGGGTGGAGGCCACGCCAGCATCGCCCATGGAGGCTGCCCGGGAGTCTGGGGCAATGCTCAGCAGGGGGACGGCAGTGTAGATTAGATTGCGGTAGCCAGAGCTATTGATGTCTTTGCCGTCGAGCTCCCGAATGTCTATCTGTTTCTGCTGCGCGGTGGCCCCTAGCGTCAGGGCGAGTAGCAGGGCGAGGGGAAGGGCTTTCTGGATTCTGTACATAAAGCATTTCGGTTTCGGCGGGAGGCAGGACGTATGAGAACCACCCGCAGAGGTTTTGATGATTCAGGTGCAGCGGAATGTATAATTCCTTGATAATTACGTTGCAAGTAAGGAATTTATTGTGCAATGGGCTACAAAGATCTGGGGTGATGCTGGGAATGCCGTGGGTGCTCTCCAGCTATTGCACGGGAAAGTGGAGAGGCTACCCAGGACGGTGTAGCACGCAGCACCTCGCTACCAGGAAGGGGGTGAATTTTCTACCCGTGTCGTGTTTGCCATCAGCAACCGTTTCTGTGCGCACTGATTCCCAGTAGGTTTCTTATGCAGAAGAGGGGTCACCCTTGCTAGGGTAACCCCTCTTCTGTTTAGGCTGTAGGCTGAATGCAGCGTTATGACGCGCTACTGGCGAGGCTGTCCATCCCCTAGAATTTCAGCCTGGACGGGTTACTTTGGGAGTACCACTGTGCCCGTGGCCTTCTTTTCGCGCAAGATGGAGTGCTCGGCGAAATCGTACCCTGAAGCCCCAAAAATTATGATGTGGGGGCCTGGGTTGAAGTGAGTGGGTATTTCAGCCTCCTCTTTCTGCTCTGTAGGGGATTCTACAGGCTGCTGTTCCACCTTTTTCCCTAGCAGGTCGTCATCTTGCTGTATGAGTCTATTCTGGAGGAGCTCTTTGGGCTCACGAACGCCGATCATCAGGATTTTAGACTTCGCGAAGTCGGTCTTATTCTCCAGCAGCTTTGGGAGGAAGTCGCCCTCAGCCACCAGGTTCAGCGAACGGTCGCTAGGAGTATACAGGTATGCCCCCTCGGGCACTATAACGTAGACTTTAGAGGCTTTCCCTCCCTCGCCTAGCTGCTTTTGGGCGGCAGCCAGCTAGTCGCCTCCATTATCATGCTCGTAGAGGTCTATAGCGTTGCTTACATGCTGGAGGTTTAGCGTGTAATCTATGAATTCGGCAGGGTCGATCATTCGCTTGGCTATGGCGCGAAGCGCATCGCCTGTGGATTCTTTCTTTTGCCCTTGGGCGATCTGCTGGGGTGTGGGCAACTGGTATTTCTTGGTTGCTTGCCCATAGGCTACTATACCCGCCAGCATAAGGGCTACACCCATAGTGAGACGTTTCATGGCGTGCTGATTGGTTTTGTTTTAGTAGGGCAAAGATAGTAATAAAAACCAGACCTGCGATACGATGCCACGGAATCCGCCCCCGTGTTCTTGCGTTTCTCTTCACATACGCTAGAGGCAAGGTAGGCGGGGAATAGCGTAGGGGGCTACCCATTTCTGGATAGCCCCCTACGCCGTAATGTATGCAGGGCGAATGCCTAACGCTAGCGTTTCACCGCGGTTAGCACCCTAGAGCCCTCGGCTCCCGTAACCCGAATCATGTATAGCCCGCCAACCCAGTGCGAGGTGTTGAGCACAATGGAGGATGCCCCCGAGTGTGCTAGCTCTACGAGCCGATGCCCTGAGGCGGTGTAGACTACGAGGTGGAGTATACGCTCTGCATGCTCAAGCCGCAGAGAGCTGCTAAAGGGATTCGGCGCTAGGGTAACTTCAGTCAGTGCCTCTACGGCATCTATCTGTGGACTCTTCTGCCATTGGGCATAGAGCGTAAGATCGCCATTTACTGGAGTTTCGAAGTTGTAGGGATGCATCCCTTCACGGTCAGTCGTCCACCCTGCGAACAGGTAACCGGAACGTAGAGGCGTGCTAGGCTGTGGGAACTTATCCTCAGGGACCACCCCATGCTTTGAAGGTGTGCTGCCGTCTTGGAGATCGAGGGTCACGGTGTAGGAGGGGGGTGCTGACTTGAGCGTGATGGAGATCTCCGTTTCATCTGGGATCTTAAAGGTCCCGCTACCTTGAATGTAGCCCTTTTTGGTTACGCTGCATGAGTAGTCTGCACCTTCTGTAAGCTTGTAGGAGGCTTTCCCGTCTTTGCCTGTTTTACTAGGCATATTTTTTATTATAACCGCCGCACCTTCTATGGGCTGGCCGTCCTCATCGAGTACGATTACCACGAAATCATAGGTCTTTGGCTTCCACTTAGCGTAGAGGTCTACGTTGGTAGTTACAGGGTGGGTGGCTAATTCCCATTTGTCGGCCCAATTGCCATCATCGGTATACCACCCGTCAAAGGTGAAACCGGCCTTGGTAGGCTCT
>JABCOB020000162.1 GCA_013333835.2 Bacteroidia bacterium | reverse complement strand
TGCATCGGCACGTGTCCACTCATTCTGGAGGTCTATGTACGAATTGCAATCGCCAGCTAGAGCCGTGGCCAACGAGGCTTCTTGCGTATACGAGTAATCATGCAGAAGGTCGGTGAGAGCCCCCAAATGCTGGGTAGACTGCCGCAGGAGGGTCTCAACGGTAGAGAGCAGCGCAGTATCGTGCGAATTGCTCTGCACCTCTGCCAGCCGGCGGGCCCGTAGGAAATCGCCCTCGAAGGCCTGCAGCCTATCGGTAACTTGCGCCACGTACTCAAGGCGAAGGACAAGGATATAGCTCCAAATGCCATACAACCCAATGAACACGGCCATTCCGCAGGCACAGCACAGGAGTTTGGTTTTCGTTTTCAGATCCGCAAGCTTCACGTCTATCCAATTTTGTGGCCAGCATTCGGCCATTTACACTGGTGTGTTTTAGAATACGCAGCAAATGTAGTAGTATTCTGAATACCAAAAGCAACGGTGAATGTGAATGCACATATAATATGGATAATCGGACGGATAATGTAGGTATAAAAAATTTCAACCGCAGAAAACCCACACAAAAACGCCCTGGGTGCTGTACATCCTCGGCCATAAATCATGATTCGGTTAGCCCCAAAAATCCTTTGGCTTACCTTTTGAGAACTCGGCAAAACTCTCCTACACAACGCAGTACTACGTATCGATAAGCTCTCCGATGAATGCAATTGATTAGAACTCCTTCATCTACAAGAAAGAAAATGAAATCCTCTACAAATGGCACACCTGCGGAACTCCTGCAGAGCCCTCCCCCCCTATGCGAGCGAATTCTCCCAATCCCTACCTCAATTTCCACTGCCAGCACTGCCGAACAGGAAGTGCAAGAAAAAGGCGACTGGCAACGCAATTAACCTACGTCGCCAGTCGCCATACTTGCGAAATCTCACTACCCCCAACTACTGGGCAAATCTTCGGGTGAACTCTCGCTGCCCGTTTAGTGGGAACGAACCCGCTACTGCCGTTTCACCACGCGCAATGTGGCTTTGCGCCCTTGGGCATCCGTCAGCACAAATAGGTACAACCCGCTCGGGAGCGCTGGGAGTTCCACCCGAATCTGTTCCTGCTCGGTGGTATTTCCTTCCAGAATCTGCTGCCCGAAAGTGGTGAGTAGCTGGTAGTGCACCGCAGCACTAGCACCTGTCACCGTGAATCCATCCACCATAGGATTCGGCATAAGTACCACATTCCCAAAGACATCTTCAACCCTATCAAAACGTGAATTTACTGGTGCAAAGGCTACTAGTATTCTCACGGTATCCGTCACCCGATACTTCTCCTCTATCCCCCCATTGTTCTCGGTAGATTTCACGAACTCTACACCATTGATCTTAAAGCTCTGCACTCGGTAACTATTATCTGGGGTAGCCCGAACAAACAGTGTACTCCCCTCAGGTAGACTTTCGCCAGCTTCCAGCGATCTACTGCCGAACTTTACCTCTAGTTTACCGTGCTCGGCATGATCCCAGAGTACAGGCCAATGCTTCCCACCTGACAGATCGAACTCTGCCCACACGGTAAAATGACTCCCCGGGCCTGGGTCAGGTGGCACAATATACTCATCATTATGCAGCTGATGCACGCCCTCAAAAGCATCTCGCACCTTCACATATCCAGCAGCTGGCGTTATCAAAACGGAGAATCTTCTTCCTGGCTCTGTGGGGTAGTCTTCACCTATACCTAACGTATGAGGAGGCGTCGCATCAACATCCGTCATCTGTATAGTGCCATGCTCCGTCTTACTGATCCTTATGAAACGATCCCCTGTAAGCGATTGCGTATTCACCACCCACACCGTGATCTTGTACGTGGAGACATCTGGCACTGTAAAATCGTAAGAATCGGTTGCATTGGAAGCCCTTACCACTCCATCTAGCAGCTTCCCATCTACAGTAATGCATGAATACTTGTAACCTGGCGCAAAATTGGAGAGCTTCACCCTGAGCTTAGCCCCTTTCTGTATTGTTACCCCTTGGAATAGCTGTCTTGGTACTCGCCCTGGCAACAGCCACTCCACGTCAACGTCTGCTTTTCCAGCCTCTTTCACTTCATACTCAAATGTAACGCTACCGGGCGAAAGAGACTTTTTCGGTATATTAAGTTCATGTATATCAGTTGCTAGCACTATGTAGTAATAGCCATCCTCATCCTTCAGCAAACCATCATTCACGGGTACCCCATTCACCAGCAGCCCATTTGCAGTCTCATCCGCCAAGAGATTCTTTCGCCGCACGTAAACATAAACACCGCCAGGATATGTTTTCGTTACATTAGGGGCTAACGCCTGGGCAACTTCTAGACTGCCCCCTACCAGCACCTCAAGATCCGGACTGGTATACCGCACCGTGAAAGTTTTTTCTACATACTCAGCCACTATATCCACTATATCGCCATGCGGCACATAATCATATGGCCCAGAGTGATTAGTTGGGATGTTTACATCAGCCCCCCCCTTCACCTTCACGGTCAATGATTGAAGGATTCGCTTTTTTGCTCCTTTGGGGTCTGGTTTTATACGGATGGTCTCTCCACAATTGATACTCCCTCCTGTTGGGACAGGCGTTCCATTGTTGGTTGGACTTGTCGGATTGACAAAGACCTCGAGTGAATACGGAGCATCTCCCTCAGCTGAATTCCCATTTTGGGTATACTTTATCGTATAGTGTACAGATTCTACCTCCACTTCCACCTTGGTGATGTCCTTGGTAACCCGGAAGGGGACATCGGGATCTACCTCCAGCACATCCCCCCCCATTGTTACCTTCACCTTGCCCTTTATCTTTTTGCACGGGGAGGCTCCATCTACCTTGACCTTCAGTTTAGAGCCTATGCCCACCTTCTCGCCAGGCTCCACCTCGGTGTCAGCACCTGTAGATTTAAACGTATCGTCGCGCTTATACACCGTCCCCTCATGCAGCACGAGCTTCAGTCCTATCTCTTGGCCTTGCGTGTAGTCCACAGCCAGCTTTATGTCCTCTGTGCTAGTGGTTATTTCCTCCACATTGCCCGTTACCTCGAACTCCACAGGGGCTAGGACAACGGGCTTTGTATCGGAAACGCCAGCCATTTTCCACACGAATCTCTTCACCGATGGATCCGAAGTGCTTAGCCTAAGCTTCGTACCAGCAATGACCTTACTCCCATTCTGTACGGGAAGAGGCACTGATACTGAGGCCTCCGCAAAGCTCGAACCGTTCCACACCCTACCACTTACAGCCTTCACGTCCACTCCAGCCGTTATCCCGTTCACCCCGTAGATGGCAGGGGTATACCCCACCGCTATCCCCTTTACAGCCTGTGTTATCGTATATTGAATCGATATAGCCCCGCCAGAAAGTGGATATGGGTGAATCTGGCCATCGCCCGTTGTAACCTCTATCTTTTGCACCTGCAGTGGAGCTGGCAATGTGGCCGTTATGGTTAGCACCTCACCATCGTAGACCTCGTCGCCTGAATTAACAGAGCCACTCTCGCTCGCATTCACCGAGAGCGGGCCATACGTCAATGGAGAGAACTCCACCCTAAACTTCTCTTTAAGCTCGATGAGAAAATCCTCAATATCTTTTCTGGGGTTGATGGTGAAGAATTCCCCCTCAGGCGTTAGCACCTGCTGCACTCCCCCTTTATACTTCGCCTCAACCTTTTTTGCCTTACCGTTTACCTTGAGGTACAGCTTGGCATCGCAGCTCACCTGATCACCGTTCGCAACCAGTGTACCGCTGGGCGTACCAGTATGAATTTCCTTGATTAGCGGCGCTGAGGTTACAGTCCAAGCCACCTTGTACTTCCGCTCGGTCACCACGGGTACAATCTTCGTTATATTAGCAATCACCCCATACTGCCCATTGCCATCAGTAAGGTTAACATGATCAACACCGCCATCGCGCGTCACTACCACCTCCGTTACTTCAGTGCAGCCGCTGGGATGCTTCAGCTTCGCGTTGATCTTGATCCCAGTCCCTTCGGGCACGCTGCCGCCTGGGGCGACTCCATGACCTTTGTCGTCGGTAACGGTAATCACAAATTCTCGCCCACCCTCCGCATAATTGGCATTGTAGTTTACCGTGAAATTCCGCAGGCTCCCTCCAATTTTCCGAATCACAGTATTACTACATATCTCGTCGATCCACCAATTGCCTCTACCTGTTACTGCTCCTGTTGTTTTCTGCACCCCTTTAACAGTAGGAGAACATGCGCTCACGTGCTTAAATTCATAACCTGGAGCTTTCGTGTGCTCATAGAGGATATAGGTTCCACTCCACACCTTAAAGCTCTTACCACCAGCAGTTACATTCCAAGAGTCGGGCGGTTTTAATTTTTCATGATCTTCTTCCACTCCAGTATACGAATTTTTATTCAGCTTATACGTCGGATAGAGTGGGAAAACACCTCCTAGCGGACAGTCTGTCCCTCGTGTTACAGTGCATATATCTCCTGAATGCCGCTGAAGCGTAAACTTTACTACGAGCTCTACATCACCTTTATCTTTCAGCTTCTCATTATTATTGGGATTTTGAAGTTCTGGTATACTAGTTTGAAGAAAAATGCAAAAAAACTTAGATTCTTGAAGCTTTTCTCTACTCACAGAATACGAGAGGAGCTCAGTGGTTGTAGAACCCGCCGTATACACAACCATCTGAATCCCCACCACAAAATAGGGTGGCTTTCCCTCTATGGGAGCGGTATACCAATAGTTTTCAACATTGAACTCAAAATCGTGAATATCGGCGAGAGGAACAGGAGCAGGAGGTAGAGGGGGGCCACCTGGAGTTGGATTCGGCGTGGGGCCACCATTAAACACTCCTATTTCTGGAGTATTATCTTTATAGGGATTTCCACTTTCCCCTGACCAATTTCTGGCAAAGCGAAGAAGAAGAATCGGCGAACCCGAGGCCGACGCAGTCTTATATTTAAGCTGGAATAGGAATTTCTCTGGCATCTTCGAGGCGGGTATGGTATTCCCCTCCTCGTCTACCAGCACCACCTTAGCCCCCACGAATTTCGTTGGACTCCCTTGTCCACGGGCTTCCCATGCGCCTAGCAGCAGCGCCGTCACCAGCATCAGCAGGATTATCGTAACCCGTTTCATAGCCTTATTCCCTGAAATACACACCCCAAAGATAGGCATTCTTTACGAATATCCAAGGGGTAACGAGCAAGCATATTGACAAAATACCGATTACAATGGATTAGTAGCGTTTTTACAGTCCTACAGGAATATAGTTGCATCTACAGGTCACCCCGCACCGCCGCGAGAATCCCGAGGAGGCGCAGGGAAAATACCATCAAATCTCAGC
>JABCOB020000161.1 GCA_013333835.2 Bacteroidia bacterium | reverse complement strand
GTCCCATCCATCCGAGTCCTACATATTCTGCAGCGTTCCTAGGTTTAACGGTTCTTTCGTCATAATACAGTAGATTATAGATATGGGCAATGTGCTAGTTCACACGGATCTAAAGCTCCCCAGAGAGGAGCGTGTATATCATGGCAAGGTGCGCGATGCCTACTTCCTGGAGGGGGGGCTGCTGGTGATGGTGGTTACCGACAGGATCTCGGCCTTCGATGTGATACTGCCCTGGGGGGTAGAGTATAAGGGGCAGGTGCTGAACCAGATAGCTGCGCAATTCCTAGATGCTACAGCAGACATTGTGCCGAACTGGAAGCTCGCCACGCCAGACCCTATGGTTACGGTGGGTTACCAGTGCGAGCCCTACCCGGAGGAGATGGTGATCCGGGGCTACCTGAGCGGCCATGCTTGGCGGGAGTACAAGGCCGGTAAGCGCACGCTATGCGGTGTGCCGCTCCCCGAGGGGCTACGCGAGAATGAGCAGCTACCCGAACCCATAATCACGCCTACCACCAAGGCGATGGAGGGGCATGATGAGGATATAAGCCGCGAGGAGATTATAGCCAAAGGCCTAGTGCCTGCGGAGGAGTACGCAAGGCTGGAAGACTACACCCGGAAGCTCTTTGCCCGCGGTAGCGAGATGGCCGCCCAACGGGGGCTGATACTGGTGGATACGAAGTACGAATTCGGCAAACGGAATGGGACGATAACGCTCATTGACGAGATACACACGCCAGATTCGTCACGCTATCTCTACCGCGAGGGCTACGAAGAACGGCTTGCGCGGGGTGAGGCGCAGCGGCAGCTCTCCAAGGAGTTCGTTCGTCAGTGGCTCATGGGCAACGGTTTCAACGGGCAGGAAGGGCAACGGGTGCCAGCCATCACACCCGAAAAGGCCCGTGAGATTAGCCAGCGCTACATAGAGCTCTATGAGCATATAGCTGGCCAACGGTTTGAGCCACAGCCTACCGAGAACCTTGAGGCGCGCATACAGCGGAATGTGAACCAGTGGCTAGCCAATCGCTAGGAGTTAACCTCGGGTAGCCTCCCGGCCTGCCGTGTCCTGTGGCTGCATGTGGGGGATTTTGCTGCCGTTGGCTTGTAACCATTAAGCTTGCCATGATCAGTCCTGCAGACCAGTTTCTCATGATGAATGGGCGCTATTTTAGGCCCCAGCATTTCCCGCAGATACAGATGATACTCGACCAGCTCAACGAGCGCCAGCTTGCCCAGGTGGCAGGTGCTGATTATAAGGATCCTACCACCCTCCTGATTATCTCCATATTCGTTGGGCAGCTGGGGGTAGATCGCTTTCTGTTGGGGCAAGTCGGGCTGGGTGTCCTCAAGCTGCTAACCCTAGGTGGGTGTTGGATTTGGTGGCTGGTAGATTGCATCCTAATCATGGGCAACACCCGTGATCACAATATGGCGGTGCTGATTCAGGCGGCCACCCAGGCGTGCTAGGCAGGGTGGGGGAACGGCCACTGGCGGATGCGGCGCTGCACTGTTCATGCGTTGTTCAGCGTTCGCCTAAAAGAAAAAACGCCGTCCGCGATGCTGTATCGTGGACGGCGTTTTTCTGCGCGGTAACCCCAGAATCTGGGCCTACGCATTATCCTGTACATAGGTCAACGCATGCGGCCCCTCATTGAAAAGGAGGTCAACAGCAGAGAGGTTGGGAATAAAACCCACCCGTTCTGCAAAGGGCTGATAGTAACTAGGCCCTGGCAGCATTGGTCGTTTCGGGTGGAATGCGCTGCGGAGGTCGGTGTACCCCAGTGGGGGCGTAGGTTCATAGCGCTCGGTATAGCCAATGGGGCGCTTTAGCCCGAAGGCCTGCAGAAGATACTGTAGGATCTGCGCATTGAGCTCTAGGAGCCGTGCGTGGCGCGAACGTATGATAGCCTCTAGCCCCCCGATGTAGTGCGCGTAGTAGGGGGTTTTGGCGTATGCGGCCTGCAATGCGCCCAGGTGTAGGCGGGGCCACGGTGTGGCGTAGTCCACCTCTACGGTTGCGATTGGCGAGCCGTGCCCATGTGGGAGTTTTACGGGTACCACAAGGCTGAGCTTCCCCTGCGCGGTGGCTATTTCTGCCCTATTCCGGTAGCTCTGCTTTTGGTAATGCTCATGCCCCTCTAGCACTAATTGCTCGGCAGCGTAGCACGCCAAAAGATAGGGTAACGGCGGGAGGTAGGCGGTGGTGAGCAGTACCGCACGGTTGCTATTGGAATTCACCGCCATCAGTTGATAGGCTTTGACCTTGCGGAACTCGGCAAAGGGTGGGGTGCAGGGGTTATGCCGAGAATGGTGAGCGCTTGCCCTTTTATCCCATGGCAAACCCGTGGATGCAGAGGGGATTGCAACGGGCCTCCGTTACCCTTCTACCACAATGATAGAGTAGTCTTTTTTACCCTTTTGCACCAGTATGTAGCGGTTATTGAGGGTGTCGGCTCGCGATAGTAGGAGCTCTGCATCGTGCACACGCTCCTTATTGATGCTTACTCCGCCCGCGGTAACAGTTCGCCTGAGTTCACCCTTCGACTGGAATACTGGGCAATGCGCAGTGAGCAGGTCTGAGATCGGAATCCCTCCCTCCAGTAGCTCCTGTGGCACCGTGTAGGTTGGCACTCCGTCGAACAGGTCGAGAAAGGTCTTGGCATCGAGCCGCCGAAGGGCGTCCTGCGTGTCTCTGCCGAAGAGGATGGAGCTGGCCGCCAGAGCATTCTCATACTCTGCCATCCCGTGCACCATCACGGTAAGTTCTCTGGCAAGCGCGCCCTGCATGGCACGGAGGTGGGGGGCCTGCGCGTGGCTGGCCTCAAGCTGCGCTATCTCGCGCTGGCTTAGGGTGGTGAAGATCCTAAGGTAGCGGGCAGCATCCTCATCGCTCACATTCAGCCAGAATTGGTAGAAACGGTAGGGCGATGTGCGGGTCGGGTCGAGCCAAATGTTGCCCTGCTCGGTCTTGCCGAACTTTTTGCCATCGGCCTTCTTAATGAGGGGACAGGTGAGGCAGTAGACCTCATGCCCATCTTTCCGGCGGATGAGCTCTGCGCCCGTGGTCATATTGCCCCATTGGTCAGAGCCCCCCATCTGCAGCTGCACCCCGTATCCACGGTGTAGGTGGAGGAAGTCGGTAGCCTGAATCAGCTGGTAGGTGAACTCGGTGAATGAGAGCCCCTCGCCCCCAGCCTCGGGGTTGATACGCCGCTTCACCGAATCTTTGGCCATCATGTAGTTCACGGTGATGTGCTTCCCGATATCACGGATGAACTCCAGGAAGGAGTAGCGCCCTATCCAGTCGTAGTTATTGACCAGAATGGCGGCGTTGGGGGCAGAGGGATCGAAGTTCAAGAGCCGCTCTAGCTGGCTACGGATTCCGTGGATGTTACGCTCTATCTCCTCGGGCGACAGGAGGTTGCGCTCCTGCGATTTCATGGAGGGATCGCCAATCATCCCTGTTGCCCCGCCTATAAGCACCACCGGGCGATGGCCGCACCGCTGGAAATGGCGGAGGATCATAACCGAGACTAGATGCCCGATGTGCAGCGAATCGGCCGTGGGGTCGAAGCCCACGTAGCCCGCCACTGGGTGCGCGTCTATGTACTCCTGCGTGCCGGGCATGATGTCCTGCAGCATCCCCCTCCAGCGGAGTTCCTCCACAAAGCTATTTACTGGCATGGCAACAATGGTATAAAATTTACACTCGCATGCAACTAAGGGCTACGTGCGGCAGGCCGCCGACGTTCTGCCACCCCGCCCCTGATACCGAAAAGGGAGTGCAGGATTGCCCCACACTCCCCACCAACACACACCAACCGTAGCCCCACCAGGACTCGAACCTGGATTTGAAGTTTAGGAAACTTCCGTTCTATCCCTTGAACTATGAGGCCTGCTGAAACCGACGCAAAGGTAGTGCGGTTTTCCCGATTTACCAAATGGTAGGATGGGGCAAGGGGAAAGATTTTTTCCCATTTAGTTTGGCGGATCAATATAAAGCATTACCTTTGCGTTGTGAACGTATTGTTTCCAATGTCTAACAAACAAACAACAAAGCAGTGCGAATCAACAGTTTGGTAATGGGGCTGGCAGTAGCCGGCGCAATGCTCTGGGCTGGTTCTGCCCGGGCGCAGCTAGTGGTAGGTGGAGAACTCGGGTTTGATGTCAGAAGCGGTAGCACGGTAAACGCTGCAGCAGGGACTTCCACCGAAACCAAAGATCCTACGGTGATGACGCTTAACGTGTATCCTTCCGTAGGCTATATCCTCGGCAATGGGTTCACGGTGGGTACTAAGATTGGTGTGAATTACACGAACACCAACAACAACGATGCCGCCAACACGGTAAAAGGGGAAACCACCCTTAAGATTGCTCCCTATGTGAAGTACAATGTGGTTGACTTCAACAACTTTACCGTTGCGCTTCGGGCTGATGTCCCCGTGAGCTATGGGATCGGATCGGTGTCGGCTAAAGTTGGCGACAAGACCGTGACAACGGATCTTCCTAACCAGCTCGGATTGGCTGTAAAAATCACTCCTGAGCTAGGGTATGCTCTCACCAGCCACTTCAGGCTATACACGGCGCTTAACTTCTTAAGCTTCGGCTACGACATGGTTAGGACTGACGAGGTGACGAATCCCGATCCTAAGGCGACTAAGACAGTGACAAAGCACCACTTTGGGCTCAACCTCGATACGAAGAATGTTCTCAGCATGTCGAGCCTAACCATCGGTGTTCGCTACGTATTCTAGCCTAGGCTAGGTTTTCAGCTTGAGGAGGCCGACGGATACCGTCGCCTCCTTTTTTTATCCCCCATCTGCGCGTAGCACTTCCCTGTAGGCCTGGCAGAAGCCTGCTGTGGGGACGCGCTGCAAATCCCCAAACGTTTTATACGCGGCATGCGTTAGCGCGACGAGGCATTGTTAGGGCTAGCACTCGCAGGTGGGCGGCAACTCTCGGGCTGCCCCTACCAAGAACGCAATAGCCTTTCCCCTCTCTGCAGTCTTTATCTTCCCCTCCACGCCAGTCCTTCTTCGAGAAATACGCTACAGCATGATGCCGAAACGGCAGTTTTTCCACCTTGCAGCACATTATCCTGCCACGCTACGCCTGGGGCTTCCGTTGCTCCTTGCGCAGCTTGGGCAGATAGTGCTGGGCTTTGCCGATAGCACCATGATTGGGCACTACGGGCTTAGCGAGCTTGCGGCTAGCTCTTTCTGTATCAATCTGTTCAACCTTCCCATCATCCTCTCTATGGGCTATGGCTACGGGCTTACACCCATGGTGGCGGGCGCCTGCAGCCGATGCGACTACCGTACAGCTGGCACGCTACTCCGCCGAGGGCTATACTCAAACACCATCGTCGGGCTAGGGCTTACGGCCATCATGGGGATTCTCTACTTCTGCCTGGGCAGCCTTGGCCAACCCGCAGAGCTGCTACCGCTTATACGAGGCTACTACCTTACATTGCTCGGCTCTCTGCTGTTCGTGTCCATAGGCAATGCGCTCAAGCAGTTCACCGATGCCCTCGGGCGTACCTCCATCGGCATGTGGGTTATGCTGGGCGGCAATGCGCTCAACATTGCAGGGAACTACCTGCTGATCTACGGGAAATTCGGGCTGCCAGAGCTGGGGCTTCTGGGGGCTGGGCTTGCCACCCTGGCTTCTAGGATCCTAATGGCTGTTGCCCTAGGGCTCGTATTGCTTGTGGGACGGCGATTCCGTAGGTTTGCCGTGGGATTCTGGCGATGCGCCTCTACCCCTACCCAGCGGGTAGAGATTCGGCGGATGGGGGCTTACGTCGGTGCGCAGCTTGGGCTGGAGACCGCCATGTTCAGCCTCAGCGTGGTGTTTGTGGGATGGTTAGGCCCAGTGGCGCTAGCTGCTCACCATATCGCCATTACCGCGCAGACCCTGGGTTTTATGACCTACTACGGCATGGGGGCAGCCTCCAGCATTCGGGTTAGCCAGTACTGGGGGAGGGGGCAGATTCGCAACGCCGCCCGGGCTGCCCACAGCGGCGCGCATATCATACTGGCACTGGCCCTTGCCATGAGTACGCTCATGTACCTGCTACGCTACCCGGTGTGCCACCTCTTCACCACTGACGCGAGTACGGTGGCGCTGGCGAGCCTCATTATGCTCATAGGCATTGCCTACCAGCCTGCCGATGGGCTGCAGGTAGCCTACTCCAATGCCCTCCGAGGCATAGGGAAACCGCGCCCCCTCGCGCTGTTCGCCACACTCGGGTACTGCGTGGTAGGATTGCCGCTGGCCTACATCCTTGGGATTGCGCTAGGGATGGGGCTCGTGGGGATCTGGATAGCCTTCCTGCTCGGGCTGGCCACTAGCGGCGTAGGCTACGTCCTACGATTCTACCAGGCTACCCGAATGCCTACACGTGCCAACGGTGGGCTGGCAGGGTGACTGCGAAAAGTGGTGGTGGAGTTTTTTTTTACACCCGTACCTGTAACTTTTTCAGCCTGCCCCCGTCTTATGGTTGAACGAACACCCAAAAAGAATTTAAAGCAATGAAACCGATCCGCACATTACTACTATGGTTCCTGGCCGTGGGGGTAGCCATCCCGCTGTTCGGCCAATCGCGCTACGTATGTGTTAAAGGGGGCTACCAAGAGCTCGATGGGAACGGGAAAGTCAAGGGTAAGGTTTTCGGGAATATTACCTCCACCATCATCGCGGCACGGGCAGCCCAGATTCACTATCCCAGCCAGCCCGATTCCATCTACTGGGCATTCTACAAGGAGGGGAGCACCAAGCCCTTCCAGCTGGTAGACGCTCGTTGCGTAATGCTCATGGAGCGCACAAAACGGCGTGGGGGGCGTCCAGACTCTGTATACCACCTCTATTTTGGGGAGGATAAGGGGGGAACTGTGCAGGTTTCCTCGGCCCAGCAAGCAGACGAGAGTCAGGTTCTAGTGGATGTAGATAGCGCGGATGTTACCCACATCAACGTGGATAGCCTGGTGAACCAGAGCGTAAAGATAGCAGACCGGGCCGTTCGGCTTGCCGATTCCCGAACCAATAGGACCCCGCGCTCCCGTGTGAGCCACTCAAGATCTCGCACCCGATTCACTGTCCTCGATGGCGATACC
>JABCOB020000160.1 GCA_013333835.2 Bacteroidia bacterium | reverse complement strand
TACCAGGCCGCAATAGCCCTAAATGAGCGCCCTCAGCACCCCCTCCACCATCTCCTCCATAGCCGCCTGGTAGTCCACTTTGGCCACCCCCTGCGCGCGGTTGTTTATGGCCAGTGCTACGGTTATGCTTTCATGTCCGAGCATGCGGGCTAGGGCATTGAGCGGGGCGGCCTCCATTTCCATGTTCAGTATGCGCAGGCTGTTGTATATGAGCTGGGTAGAGGAGGCTAGCAGATTCTCTAGGGTGGGGGTGAGGCGGAGTTGGCGTCCTTGCGGACCAAAGAATCCCGGCATGGTGAGGGTTATCCCCCTTGCCCAGCCAGCGGGGAGGCATCCTTGCAAGCCTGGCGACGATGGTACTGCGTAGGGCGCAATCCCCCAGCGCGCGCAGCCCAACGCCTCCTGCAGCACCCGCTCGAGGAGGGCATCGCGCACCGCCTCGGAATCTCGGTAGAGTAGGGGGACGGTGTCAAAGCCTGCCGTTACTAGGCTTACAATCGGATTCCCGGGCTCAAGGTCGGGCTGCACAGCCCCTGAGGTGCCGAGGCGCACCAGGCGTAGCTGGCGAGGCTGCGCGCGCAGGGTGCGGGTGGTGAGGTCTACATTGGCCAGCGCATCCAGCTCATTCACCACTATGTCTATGCATCCAGCCCCTATGCCGTGCGATACCACCAGCACCCGCTGCCCGTGGTAGCAGCCAGTGCCCGAGTGGAACTCACGGTTGGCGGCTAGCAGCTCGGCCTGTTGCAGGTGCCCCAGCACTAGCTGCACACGCCCAGGGTCGCCCACCAGTATTACGGTGTTGGTGAGCCACTCTGGGCGCAGGCGTAGATGGAATACGGAGCCGTCCTCCGCCAGCATCAGGGTCGATTCGGCTATGGGATTCTGCATACTGTTACGTTCTGAGGGTGGGCACTCGCCTTGCTCGGCACCTCCCCTACCAAGGTCATGATATCAGGCCACACGGTGGCTAAAAATGTTCTGCCTTCTAGGGTGCTCCCAAACCCACAGAATATGGGGTTTATTCTGCAGCCACGGGTATTGCGTGGTGTTCCCCTTGTGTTACTCTAGGAATCTCTTCACCACCTCCTGCAGCCGTTCGGCATCGAAGGGTTTGAATATGTAGCCGTCCATTCCGCAGGAAGCCACAGCCTCCTTTACGCCGGGCCCGGTGCTCGCGGTGAGTGCTACTATAGGTGTATTCGCCCGTTCGTCTGTCCTATTCCGTATGGCCTGGGCAGCCTCTATGCCACTCATCCCTGGCATACGGAGATCCATGAGTATCAGCCCGTAGCCGTCTTTATCCAGCTTCTCCAGAGCCTCGGGACCGCTGCTTGCGCTGGCGGGTTCATAGCCCCAACGAGAGAGGAATTTATTTACTATCAGCGAGTTTATTGGATTGTCATCCACCACCATCACGTTTTTCCCGTGCCCTTTACGCCCTGTGTTGAGCAGCCCTACACCCCCCGTGTCCACGAGGGGATCTGGCGGGTTGTCGGGTTGTTTTGGGGTGCTCTCCACCTCCTTCTCCACACCGGGGGCAAGGGGGAATTGGCAGGTGATTCTCGTCCCTTTCCCCTCTTGGCTATCTACCTGGATGTCCCCCCCGTGGAGCTCTACCAGCTGCCTGCTGATGTAGAGCCCGAGCCCAGTGCCGAGCCGGTTCGACTGGGTAGACCCCTCCACGTAGGGCTGGAATAGGCTGGCGATGCGCTCCTGCGAGAGGCCAACCCCCGTATCGCGCACGGTGAGCCTGTATGATTTACGGGCGCTATCGAGCGAAACCGTGATGGTAACCCCGCCCTTCTCGGTGAATTTGAGCGCATTGCCCAGCAGGTTGGTCACTATCTGCGCCATGCGGTTGGTGTCGCCGCGCACGGTGTGGGGCATGTCGGCAGCGTACTCTAGGGTTAGGGCGAGGTGGGGGTATAGCGGCCTGTAGCTGTCCAATAGGTTGGTAAGCAGGGCGTAAAGGTCGAATTCGGACAGGTGCAGCACCATTTTCCCAGCCCGTACCCGCGAGGCGTCCAGCACATCGTTCAGCAGGCGTATCAGGTGGTCGGCCAGCTGGTTAGCGGCATCTATGAGGCGTTGCTGCTCGCCGGTGAGTTCGGTGTGCCCCAGCAGCTGGAGAATGCCCGTGAGCGCGCTGAGCGGGGTGCGGATCTCATGGCTCATTAGGGTTAGGAATTCCTCGCGCTCAGCCACGCCAGCCCCTGCGGGCGTGGGGCCTCCATTGGCTAATGAAGTCTGCGTACCGCTGTGGTTTCCAATGAGGTAGTAGGTGGGCTGTGGCTGTTCTGGGTCTATCCAGGCCATCACCCGCTGGAGGAGGTAGTGTCCGTCGTGCTGCCGAAAGCGCACGATGCGCCCCATGCCGCGCTCGCCCACCCGCACGAGGTCGTTCTGGAGCCCCCGCCAATCGTCGGGATGCAGGAGCTGCTCGGGGGGCAAGCCCGGCGATTCTGCATAGCCGAGGCGGGCGAAAAAATCGCTGGGGGCCGCCTCTATCCTGTCGCCCCGAATGGTGAGAAAATACCCCAAGCCCTGGTGCGTAATATCATGCGATGCCTGTTGGCCAATACCATCACTTTGCATCTTCCCGAAATTTGGAAAAATGAAAACCGCCTGCGCAATTCTGGTAAGGGCTATCTAGGCCCTTTAACCTTTCCGCAAAGTTAGCCTTTTTTGCGAATATGGGCAAATGGGCTTACCTTTGCCAGCGC
>JABCOB020000159.1 GCA_013333835.2 Bacteroidia bacterium | reverse complement strand
CTCAGAGGTTCAGCTCAACATCAAGCGCCTTATGGATATAGGGTGCTATCGCGGAATTCGGCATAGGCTAGGGTTGCCGGTACGCGGACAAGGTACCAAGAACAATGCTAGAACGCGCAAGGGTAAGAAGAAAACCGTTGCGAATAAAAAGAAGGCGACCAAATAATTGTAGATGATGGCTAAGAAATCTGGGTCAGCTAAGCGGAAGAAGGTGCGTGTTGAGCCCGTAGGGCAGGCACATATACACTCTTCTTTTAACAATATCATAGTCACGCTGACAAATGCGGATGGGGATGTGATATCGTGGTCTTCATCGGGTAAGAATAAGTTTAGGGGGTCAAAGAAGAGCACTCCGTATGCTGCGCAGATGTCGGCTGCAGATTGTGCGAAGGAGGCCTACGAGCTTGGACTGAGGAAGGTCAAGGCCTATGTTAAAGGTCCTGGTGCGGGGAGAGAGTCGGCGATTCGTACGATTCATAATTCTGGTATAGAGGTTACGGAGATTGTTGATGTAACCCCATTGCCGCATAACGGCTGCCGTCCTCCTAAAAGACGTAGGGTTTAAGGGATTTCTTTTAGGCTCAGGCTACAATAACGAGGCTAGCGGTAAGGGCGAAGTGAAGGCCTCCCTAGGAGTTTCGAAGGATGGTGGACTGAGGGGGAGTGCTGTTGGTGTAAATACGTGGTGCATTTGATTTTCTTGTTTCCAAATTTGATTTTGTAATGGCAAGGTATACGGGACCTACCTCGAAAATAGCGCGGCGGTTTGGAGAGCCGATATTCGGCCCAGATAAGGCACTTCAGAAGAAGGCGTACCCTCCAGGCTTTCATGGTAAGAACAAGCGGAGGCGTAAGGTCTCCGAATATGGCACGCAGCTTGCGGAAAAGCAGAAGGCCAAGTTTACCTACGGGCTTCTAGAGCGTCAGTTCCACAATCTCTTTTTGACCGCATCGCGCAAGAAGGGAGTTACGGGCGAGATTCTGCTTCAGCTGCTCGAGGCTCGTCTGGATAATGTTGTTTACCGTTTGGGGATTGCTCCGACAAGGGCTGCTGCACGGCAGCTAGTGAGCCATTGCCACATTGTGGTGAACGGTAATGTGGTCAATATCCCCTCCTACACGTTGAAGCCCTCTGACTTGGTCGGTGTGCGTGAGAAATCAAAATCTCTTGTAGCCATTGCAGATTCCCTCCAAGGAGTACGTGCTGGGCGCTACTCTTGGCTGGAGTG
This sequence comes from Bacteroidia bacterium, assembly GCA_013333835.2. GTDB lineage: Bacteria > Bacteroidota > Bacteroidia > Bacteroidales > CAJPTX01 > Bacteroides_D. The sequence continues at coordinate 2,063 of JABCOB020000159.1, read as the reverse complement.
GGATGGTGCGGCAATGGTTGGTAAGTTCCTCAATTTTCCAGAGCGAGCTGATATTCCAGAGAACATCAAGGAGCAGCTCATTGTGGAATTGTATTCAAAGTAGGGTAACCACATGGCGATACTGGAATTTCAGCAACCCGATAGGGTAATAATGCTCGAAGGGACGGATCGGAAGGGCCGTTTCGAATTCCGTCCTCTGGAGCCTGGGTATGGCATCACTGTGGGGAATGCCTTGCGTCGGATTCTTCTCCATTCGCTAGAAGGATACGCTATTACCTGGGTTCGTATAGAGAATGTCGGCCATGAATTCTCAACCATCAACGGTGTGATTGAGGATGTTACCCAGATAATCCTCAATCTAAAGCAGGTTCGTTTTAAGGCGAAATCCCCAGAGTTGGGCAGTGATGGCGAGAATATAACGATTAACGTAAATGGGCGTGAAGAGTTTCGTGCGGGCTTGTTATCAGATTTTCTCACGAAGTTCGAGGTGCTTAATCCCGATCTCCTAATCTGCACGATGAATCCATCGGTGCATTTTGAGATTCAGCTCAATATTCAGAAAGGGCGCGGTTATATTCCTGCTGAAGATAACATTGTACGAGATTTACCCTTGGGTGCCATTACCATCGACAGCATCCATACCCCGATAAAGAACGTGATGTTCAAGGTTGAGAACTATCGTGTCGAGCAGAAAACCGACTACGAGAAACCGACCTTGGAGATCGATACGGATGGCAGCATTTCCCCTAAGGATGCGCTTAAGGAGGCGGCCATTATCCTGATTCGGCACTTTATGCTCTTTTCCGACGAAAAGATTGCGCAGATTGAGGAAATGCCGCAAGCTGTTGAGGAATTTGATGAAGATGCGCAGGCTATGCGTCAATTGCTCAAGACCAAGCTTGTTGATCTTGAACTGTCGGTGAGAGCCCTGAATTGTCTGAAAGCTGCAGAGGTTGAGACGCTAGGAGAATTGGTTCACCACAGCCAGAGCGATTTGTTGAAGTTTCGGAACTTTGGCAAGAAATCGCTCACCGAGCTTGAGGATCTTGTCTCGTCAATGGGGCTTACATTTTCGATGGACATAAGCAAGTATAAACTCGACAAGGACTAGTTTGCCATGCGGCACAATAAAAAATTCAATCATCTAGGTCGTAAGAAGGCCCATCGGGAGCTTATGCTCTCGAATATGGCGGTATCGCTCATTATGCACAAGCGCATAGAGACTACCGTGCAGAAGGCCAAGGCTCTTCGTGTATTTGTAGAGCCGATTATCACGCGCAGCAAGCAAGATACGACCCTCGCCCGCCGTGTAGCGTTTGACGATCTTCGCGATAAGTATGCGGTGGCAGAGCTATTTCGTGAAGTGGCCCCGCGGATTATGAACCGTCCAGGTGGCTACACACGTATAGTGCGATTGGCCACCCGATTGGGGGATAATGCAGATATCTGCATGATGGAGCTGGTCGATTTCAATGAGGGCTATACGCAGGCGAAGGCTGCGAACAAGCAGCAGCGCACAACGCGGAGATCTCGTCGTTCTACGAGTAAAATCACAGAGCAGCAAAGTGTAGTGGAAAAAGCAGAGGCCGTTGAGCCACAGGTCTCTGCTAGCACGGATGCAGTGGAAGAACAGCAAGCTCCAGCGGAGTAGTCGCCCCCTATTCTCAAATGTTTGGATGAGGGGAAGAGTGCTCGTCATTCCCCCTGTAGCGGAAATTGGGAAGAGGAAGCAGGTTAGCCTGGTCTTTAGGTGGTTGGAGGAAGGGAGAGCTTGATTGCGAGTGTGGTTCGTCTTATGGGGTAGTCTACGTTCTTGCATCTTTTAGATGGGTAGACTATCGCTTGTATTACCGAAGTCTTGGGGGGGAGATTGTCCCCCTCTTTTTTTTAGTAGCATACTTAAAAACGTACTGCAATGGGCTATATTTCAGGTGTTAGAGCTAGGCAAATCCTAGATTCTCGTGGAAATCCTACAGTGGAGGTAGAAGTTGCAACGACAACTGGCGGTTTTGGGCGAGCGGCAGTTCCCAGCGGCGCATCAACAGGAGTGCATGAGGCACTTG
>JABCOB020000158.1 GCA_013333835.2 Bacteroidia bacterium | reverse complement strand
GCAGACTACCATACAGGTACAAGAGCTGGAGGATGCCTGCTGGAATGCGCTACTCGACGATATGAACACGCCAATAGCCATTGCCCACCTGTTCGAATGGGTGCGGGTGATAGGGCATCTACAGCGAGGCGAAGAGAGGATAACCCCCGAGGAACTCAACCGCCTACGTGCCTTCTTCTCGCTTATGGTGTACGATATTCTAGGGCTACAGGATGAGGGAACAGGCAAAGAGGGGGGAGTGAAGGAACAGGCTGCACTAGATACTGCCATGCAGCTTGCGCTAGAGTACCGTGCCGAGGCAAAGGGGCGGAAAGACTACACAACCGCAGACCGTATACGCAATACGCTAAATGATGCCGGGGTGGAGGTGATGGATAGCCCCCAAGGCGTGAACTGGCGACTGAAATAGGCGATCTAGAAATGATAAATATGCGCCTCGGTGCTGGGCTTATAGGCCTGATTCTCACCCTTCTGTCGGTGGGTTGCCTTGGGCAGACTCTCCGGGTGAAAGTACGGGTAGAGGGTGCTATACCCAATGAGGGGTATCTCTACCGTCGGGAGCTATCTGGCCGTATTCTGGTGGACTCGAGCTGGATAGGGAAAGGGGGATTCTACTACTTCTCGGCAAAGTCGTTTGTGCCTGGTTGCTACGAAGTAACGGTTGGCGATGGGCTAAAAATACCGTTGCTGCTCACTGAGAGCACGGGCGAAATCACCGTTATCTCGCGTGCCGATGCCATACTGGACAGCGCTCGCATACAGGGGAACGATGCTGCGCAAATCTACCTGAAAGCCCGTGCAATACTGGATCGTGCGCAAGAGTGGGATCGCCTCCAGCAGATAGCCGAAACAGGGCTGAACGGCAAGGGTATAGATGGGGTAACACGACTGAACGATTCGGCCTGGCAGGCTGCCAATGGGCTGCTACTCGGCCTGCTGAATGGGGTAGTAGACTCCGAGAAGAGGAATCCCGAACGCTGGGGAACGTTGCGCCGGTTAATAGTGCTGATGCGCAAACCTACAGGCCGTAGCATAAGCGACTGGTGGGGCGATACCCTAGGCGATTCCCTGCTTGCCACAAGCTATGAGCTAGGGCAACGTCTGGTAAACTACCTAGAGGCGCAACGAAACGAACGCTTTACCGCTGGGGAGCAGGATTCAGCCTATAGATCGGCTCTTACCGAGCTTGGACGACGACCGATGGCCTATCCCGTTGCTCGCAGGCTCTTGATGCAGGCCCAGTACCTACTTGAAGGAACAGCCTACCAGAGCATCGCAGACTGGATAGTAACCCAACCGTTTGGGCCTATAGCTCCAGACATAATGACCCCAACAAGTCCTGGATGGAATTCACCCCTGGTGAAGGAACTGCTACAGCGAGAGTACACCGATGCACAGGGGAAACGGCGCCCGCTAATATCCCGCAGCTCTCGCTTTACCCTCCTGCTTGTATGGTCTGTATGGTGCCCCCACTGCCAAGGGCTGAAACTACAGCTGGCAGATTGGAGCAAGGGGGTAGCTAGGGATAATCTATCGGTGGTGGGGCTTTCCATAGATGCCGATTCCCCAGAGCTGCGTAGTTACGTGGTGGCCTGTAGCAACGGATGGCCGATGTTCATCCTAGATGAAAAGCACCCACTTCTGGATGCCATGGGGGTAGATGGAACTCCAGATATGTACCTCCTCGATAGAAACGGATCGCTTGTAGCACACCCCTCTACCATTGCGCAGCTGGCCGAAGAACTTAAACGGTTTGAACAATAACGGAACGCTTGAATCGCTGTGATTCTAGCAGGCACCACATCCTAAACATCAAAACCCGATATGCAAAAGTTTGCCGACTACAATTTCACTGGAAAACGGGTACTAGTACGGGTGGATTTCAACGTACCCTTCGATAAGAGCGACAGTTTTATAACTGACAACTCCCGAATCGCCAAGTCAGTACCAACCATTCAGCACATTGCCAGCCACGGCGGGCGGGTGGTACTGCTCTCGCACATGGGGCGCCCCAAGGGAAAAGTAGACCCAAAACTCTCGCTAGGGCGCATAGTGCAAACCGTAGCGGCTCTGGTAGGCAAACACGTTAGCTTCTGTGACGACTGCATAGGCGAAAAAGCCGTGGAGGCCACCAAAAAGCTCCAGAATGGGGAGATTCTGCTGCTAGAGAATGTTCGTTTCCATGCGGAGGACGAGGGGAAAGTGAAACAGAAAGAGGGGGAGAGTGACGCTGATTACCAAGCACGGAAACAGGCCATGAAGGACGCCCAGAAGGCTTTTGCCGCCCATCTGGCCGAATGCGGCGACTGCTTTGTAAACGATGCCTTCGGTGCTGCCCACCGTGCGCATGCCTCCACAAGCTTCATCGCGAGCTACTTCCCGAACGATAAGATGTTCGGACTGCTCATGGAGGCAGAGCTAGAGGCTCTAAGCCATGTGGTGGAGCATCCGCAGCATCCCCTACTCGCCATTATGGGCGGAGCTAAAGTATCTGACAAAATCCTCCTGATTGAAAATCTGCTTGAGCGAGTAGACAAGCTCATCATCGGGGGGGGGATGACCTACACCTTCGTTCGGGCCATGGGTGGACACACGGGCAATTCACTCTGCGAAGAGGATCGGCTCGATGTTGCTCGGTCAATACTCGAGAAAGCCAAGGCTAAAGGGGTAGAGCTGGTGCTGCCCGTGGATGCCGTGAATGCCGATAAATTTGACCCCGAAGCGCAATGCGGTTCCTCGCCAGTAGACGCCACCCCCGATGGATGGATGGGGCTGGATATCGGAAAGGAGAGCCGCAAGCTATTCCACAGCAAAATCATGGAATCTAAAACGATCCTGTGGAATGGCCCAATGGGGGTATTTGAAATGAAACCCTTTAGCGAAGGAACTTTTGCCGTTGCAGAGGCTCTAGCCGATGCCACTGCCAATGGAGCCTACACCCTCGTGGGTGGCGGCGATTCTGTAGCTGCGCTTAAAGTGGCGGGTTGCGAGAATCGGGTCTCCTACGTATCTACTGGTGGAGGTGCAATGCTTGAATATCTTGAGGGGAAAAAACTCCCGGGCGTAGAGGCTATATTGCACTAACCGCTATCTCAACTGTAGAACCCTCTGCAAAACCCATTTACACGATACGACACGCCATATCGCAACGGGATTCGATAATTGCAATTGATTGATTAAAGACCTTTTGCTTACAAGAGGGTGAAAGAATTCCGCTACAAATGGAACGCTTGCAGTTCTTTTGCAATGGTCTCATAAAGAAATGCTCCGTGGCAGAGAATAGCTTTCTAGATGGGATGCCATCTGCTGAATACCGACAAATAGATAATACTGCCACGCCCGACGGATGTTCTGGGCAACAGGCTTTCAAAGGTCGGCGATGTAAACCTTGCGCTACGTAGGTTTCAACCAACACGGCTACCAGGAATGCCCGAAACCATAAATAACCCACTTGCGTTAGCCTTACACAAGCACGGCTCATGATGGATAATGGAGATCTGATACTGGAGAACCAGGCTGCACGTCCCGTGGCTTGGCTCAGAGATGCCCGGATTGCCCAGCGAGACAATCTAGTGCTACAGGGGGTGGAGCTTGTAGTCTGGCCTGGCGATTTCTTCTACCTTGTGGGGCGTGTGGGTTCCGGCAAAACCAGCCTGATAGAAACGCTAACGGGGCAAATCCCCCTGGCTGGTGGCGAGGGCGAGGTGTGCGGCTATAGCCTGCAAAATCTAACACCCAGCCAAATTCCCTACCTGCGTCGGCATCTCGGCATCGTATTCCAAGATTTTAAGCTCCTCACAGATCGGACTGTAGAGAAAAACCTCAGCTTTGCCCTGCGCGCCACTGGCTGGAAACGAAAACTCGATGTGGAACGCCGAATCCACGAGGTGCTGGAGCAGGTAGGCCTCACCACCAAGGCTTACAAAATGCCCAACCAGCTCTCTGGTGGCGAACAGCAACGTGTAGCCATTGCCCGTGCGCTACTCAACGACCCT
>JABCOB020000157.1 GCA_013333835.2 Bacteroidia bacterium | reverse complement strand
CCAGAGATTGCGGTAGAAGTTTTGTGTGAAGGCTATTTATTGAGGTGCCTTTTGCCCATTCAGGCGATTAAGAGAATTTTAATCAAATACTTACATTTATCGGGGGCTGGGGCGGCGCGGCGTGTTGGGCGGTTTCGGCGAATGTTGCAGGAGTCCTAAAGCGCGAAATTTCTGACATAGATGCCCATGGCGGGGCCCCGGGGGCGATGCTGTGGGCCAACGAGCATACTGGTATCCCAAGATGCTGTTGGAGGGGCTATCTCGGTGCGTCTCTTGCCTAGTCGGGAATAATTTTCTATATTCGCGGCAGTAGTTTGTGTGGTTAAATCAAAGTAAAGCGTTAGCCAGTAGCACTATGGAGCGTAGCGAGCAGCAGGAGCAACGTTTGCAGGCCTTATCGGCACTGCGTGAGCTGGGCATAGAGCCGTACCCTGCGGCAGAATTTCCCGTTACGCATAGCACGCAGTCTGCGCTTGCAGCGTTCGATGCGCTTAGCCAGTCGCACGCTACGGTGGTGCTAGCAGGGCGCATGCGGGCGAGGCGCATCATGGGGAATGCCTCCTTTTTCACCCTGGCCGATGAGCATGGGCAGCTGCAGGTGTATGTGAGGCGCGATGAGATCTGCCCTGGCGATGATAAGACGCTCTACAACACTGTATTCAAGAAGCTCTTGGATCTGGGCGACATCGTGGGGGTAGAGGGCTATCTTTTCACCACGCAGACGGGGGAGAAGAGCCTGCATGCCAACCGGATAGTGCTGTTGGCCAAAAGCGTGCGGCCCATGCCAGTGGTGAAGGAGAAGGATGGGCAGGTATTCGATGCGCTTAGCGATCCTGAGGTGCGCTACCGACAGCGCTACTTGGACTTAGCGGTGAATAGGGAAACGCAGGAAACTTTCCGGAGGCGGCGAACGATTATCCGCACCATGCGCGATTTCTTCGATTCCAAAGGGTATATAGAGGTAGAAACCCCTATACTTCAGCCTCTTGCAGGTGGAGCCGCCGCTCGTCCGTTTGTAACCCACCATAATGCGCTCGATATTCCGCTCTACCTCCGTATAGCCGATGAACTCTACCTTAAACGGCTGATTGTAGGAGGATTTGATGGGGTCTACGAGTTCTGCAAGGATTTTCGCAATGAGGGGATGGATCGTACCCACAATCCAGAGTTCTCTATGGTGGAGATCTATGTGGCCTACAAGGATTACCGCTGGATGATGGGGCTGGTGGAAGAGATGCTGGAGCAGGTGGCCCTTGCCGTGCATGGCGCAACCGAATTCTCATCTAAAGGGCAGGAAATCAGCTTTAAACGTCCCTTTGCCCGCCTTACGATGCGCGAGGCTATACAGCGGTATGCCGGGCTGGATATCGATGCGCTCGATGATGCTGCGTTAGCCCAGGCCTGTAGGGAGCATGGGGTGGAGGTAGATAGCAGCATGGGGCGTGGTAAGCTGATAGATGAGCTGTTCGGCGCCACGTGCGAAGAGCATCTGGTTCAACCCACCTTCATCATGGATTACCCGCTCGAAATGTCGCCACTATGCAAGCGGCATCGCGATAACCCACAGCTCACCGAGCGCTTTGAACTCTACGTGAATGGGAGTGAGCTCTGCAATGCCTACAGCGAGCTCAATGATCCGGTAGACCAGCTGGCGCGTTTTGAGGAGCAGATGAGGCTAGCGGAGAAGGGGGACGATGAGGCCATGATCATAGACCATGACTACGTGCGCGCCATGGAGTACGGTATGCCCCCATGCGCTGGGATGGGGATCGGCATAGATCGCCTCGCGATGCTGGTACTCGATAAGCCTAGCGTGCAGGATGTTATACTCTTTCCGCAGATGCGCCCAGAGCGGGTGCAGCGCAAGGATGACGATGCGGCTTTTGAGGCCGCAGGCGTATCTGCAGAGTGGGTGAAGCCGCTCCGCGCCTTGGGGTATAATAGCCTGGATGTCTTGCAGGGCGCTAAGCCGGGTAAATTGCTCAACGACCTCAGGGTCTACGCGAAGAAAAACAAGCTGGAGCTCCCCCCCCTAGAGCTCGAGGTGGTAGAGGGATGGATGGCTTAGGTAAAGAGCTGCAAGGGGATGCGACTAGGTATGGAGAGCCGTGGCAACAGGGGACAGAACGGATTGGGCTCGGCTCCAAATGAGGCTCTTTTGGATTAGGAGTAGGCTCTCGATTAACGTTGATCTATAGAGCGTTATGAATAGAACATATGATGGTTTGAGCAAGCTGGCAGTACGCAGTGTGCTGGTTTGCGGGCTGCTGCTCTTTGGGCTGCTCTCGGTTGCCGAGGGGCAGTCTCGAAAGGTGATGAAGGCCGATGAGTTTTACGAAGCAGGTGGTTGGGCCGAGGCTTTGCGCCTTTATAAGGAGGGGGGCAATCTGCAGACCGTGCCCAAGGATCAGATGGGGCTGTACCTCTATAGAGTGGCAGAGTGCTACCGCCATCTAGGCGAGTATCGGCAGGCTGAGATCTGGTACTCAAAAGCTCTCGCGCGAGATTGCCCTGACCCCAAGGCCCATCTCTACTATGCCGAGGCACTCCTGGCCAACGAACGCTACGATCTTGCCAAGGAGGAATATGAAGCCTACCTGAAGGTGAAACCGCACGATCCGTTGGCTACCAATGGGCTACGCTCCGTGGAGTTGGCCGTGGCTTGGGTAGATTCACCCTCTGGCTACACGGTGAAGCCGATGCAGCTACTCAATTCTCGCTATAATGATTATAGCCCCATGTACGCCAGCGCAGATTACCGTTCGCTGGTATTCACCTCCTCGCGAGAAGGGACAATGGGCAAGGAGATCCATGCGGCCACGGGTGAGCATTTTGCCGATCTATTCGCCTCCACTAGCAATGGCGAGGGACGCTGGAGCAAGCCGAAGTCGATAAACAGCGATGTGAACACGATATTTGAGGACGGGACACCGAACTTTAGCGCCGACTATGGTACCATGTACTTCACCCGTTGCCGTACCTCAAAGCGGCATGGTAAGCTGGGCTGCCAGGTGATGGAGGCTTCGCAAACCGGGGACGGGTGGAGCTCGTCGAAAGATCTTGGGCTAGGGGCCGATTCGCTGGTTTACGCCCATCCGGCCATTACGCCCGATGGGCTTGTTCTCTACTTCGCTAGCGACATGCCGGGAGGTTTCGGCGGGCTAGACCTCTGGAAGGTTACGCGCGGCGGCCCGAATGATAATTGGGGCGAGCCCATCAACCTCGGGAGCACAATCAATACCCCTGGCAACGAGGCTTTTCCGTATGTGCATCCCGATGGTACACTCTACTTCGCCTCCGATGGGCATCCGGGCATGGGCGGGTATGATATCTTCAAACTGGCAAAGGATGCGAAGGGGGCTACCGTGGTGGAGAACATGCGCTACCCGGTAAATTCGCCCTCCGATGATTTTGGTATCACCTTCCAAAAAGAGCACGAGGAAGGCTTTTTCTCCTCGAATCGCAAAGGAGGGCGAGGGGGTGATGACATCTATTGGTTCTACCTTGCGCCGTTGGAATTCAATCTGATAGGGCAGGTTAATGATCAGGAAACGCAAACCCCGGTGGCTAATGCTAAGGTTCGGCTGGCCGGTAGCGACGGCTCTCTACAGACGGGTACGACCAATGATAAGGGCGTATTCCGTTTTATGCTCAAGCCGAATACGGATTATGTGGCCGTAACCAACGAGAAGGGCTACCTGAATGGCAAGCTCAAAGTGAGCACGCGCGGCAAAACCGAGAGTGAAGACATGCGGGTTAGCGTGCCAATGAATGCCATAGCCATAGAGAAGCCGATTACGATCCCTAATATCTTCTATAATTTCAACTCGTGGGAGTTGCGCCCGGAGTCTAAGGAGGCGTTGGATGCCCTAGTGGAACTCCTCAATGAGAACCCCGGGCTGGTGATAGAGCTGGGCGCGCATACCGATGCGGTGGGAACGCTAGAGTACAACTATGAGCTGTCTCAGCGGCGTGCGCAAGCTGTGGTAAACTACCTCATAGAGCATGGGATTCCCACTGCTAGGCTGAGGGCCAAGGGCTATGCGCAAACTGAGCCCTGCGTGGTGGATGCAGCGCTCAATGCTCAGTTCCCCTTCTTGCCGATTCGGAAAGTGCTGGATGAGGCCTTTATAGCCAGCCTGCCCGATGAAGCGCAGCGGGAGGCGGCTAACCAGGCCAATAGGCGTACAGAATTCCGTGTTCTAAGCATGGATTACGTGCCTGGTAAGACCCAAGGGGCACCCAAAGCATCCAAGTGAAAGGCCTTGGATCGGTAAGATACTCCATGCTGATGCGGATAGTGCGGCTATTGTTCTGGGGATGGGCACTGCTCCTAGGGGTAGGTGCAAGCGGAGCTTTTGCCCAAACGTTCTACCAGTGCGAGGAGTGGGAGGCCGCGGAGGCCGACGTAAAGGTGCTGGCGGCAGAGAGCGCGAGGAAGGCTGACCTATGGGTCTACTTTGTCTATACGCCCCGAGAGGTGGCAGGGGCTAGGCCTGGAGTGGTTTACCAGACGGCCAATAGAAAAGAAGCAGATTTCACCCTAACCTTTGTGGAGAGCGCCAAGCAGGCCGATTTCTCGCTGTGGATAGTAGACGATTCCACAAAGGCCGGATGGAGGAATAAGGGCAAAGAACACCTGCTCGATAAGTACCTAAAGAAGTAATGGGCACTAGAAACCAAGATCTAGGACGTTACGCCCAACGTGGAGTATCGGCCACCAAAGGCGATGTGCATAGCGCCATCGATAGCCTCGACCAAGGACTATTTCCGGGCGCATTCTGCAAGGTGGTACCCGATATCCTGACCGGGGATTCAGCGCACTGCCTGGTGATGCATGCGGATGGCGCGGGCACCAAGTCATCACTGGCTTATGCCTACTGGCGAGAAACGGGCGATATGGGGGTATGGCAAGGTATAGCCCAAGATGCCATAGTGATGAGCCTGGACGACTTGCTTTGCGTGGGGGTGACGGATAATATCCTGCTGTCATCTACCATAGGGCGGAATAAGCGACTGGTGCCAGGTGAGGTGGTGAAGGCTCTGATAGAGGGTACCGAGGCGGTGTGCGCCATGCTCCGTACCTATGGGGTAAACATGGTGCTGACGGGCGGCGAGACGGCAGACATAGGCGATTTGGTGCGCACGGTGGTGGTGGATAGCACGGTGGTGGCCCGCGCCCGGCGTGATGACATCATCACAAACCGCCAGATAGTGCCGGGCGATGTGGTGGTGGGGCTTGCATCGTTTGGGCAAGCCAAGTATGAGCAGGTGTACAACGGGGGAATGGGAAGCAACGGGCTGACATCTGCTCGGCACGATGTGTTTGCCAAATGGGTAGGGGAAAAATATCCCGAAACCTATGATCCTGGGCTGGATGCCCAGCTGGTGTATGCTGGTACTTGCGGGCTTGCAGAGCAGCTCCCCTCTCTGCAGGGGATTACGGTTGGGCAGCTGGTGCTAAGCCCTACACGTACCTATGCGCCGGTGATAGCCCGGGTGCTGCGCGAGATGCGGGGTGCTGTGCATGGGCTGGTGCACTGCAGCGGGGGGGGGCAGACCAAAGTTCTCAATTTCATCCACGATATGCGTGTGGTGAAGGATAACCTATTCCCTGTGCCACCGCTGTTTGCGCTCATCCAGCATGAGAGCGGAACTCCCTGGAGAGAAATGTACCAGGTGTTCAATATGGGGCATCGGATGGAGGTCTACGTGCGCCCAGAGGATGCCGCTGCGGTTATAGCCATAGCCGAGGAGTACGGCGTGGAGGCCCAGGTGGTGGGGCGGTGCTACAATGATCCCGGGCGTTGTGAGGTGCGAGTAGAGGGGGCTACAGGTACGTACTCGTACCTAAAGGGGTAGCAGCACTGCCCTGGAGGCATTGGACATTCGTACAGAAGGGGAGGGGAGTGATCTTTCTCTGCGGTGCGCTTGGGTTGGTGGGATGCGAGATATCTTGTGCCGATTGGGAGGCCAATCATTCGCTAGAGGCGATTCTCCATTCACCTCCCTTCGGTTCGTAGGAGAACGGCGATTTGTACTACAGCAGTTTTTCAGCATTATCTATGTGTATTATATTGATAGGGTATGGGTATGAAAGTGTTTGTGATTCTGTGGGTAGCGATAATGCTGGGGTTACAATTTGGGTGTAGGAAGCAGCAGGATGTCCCCCCGAAGCCCAAGGTTACCCGTTGGGTGAGGATCGATTTGCAACTTCAAACCCCGCTTAAATCTAGCATGCAGGGCAAGTGGGAATACTGTGGTCGTGTGCTGAATAAGGGGTATTTTGAGTATACGGTGGTGCCCGAGGAGCTGAAGAAGGCGGGGTATTTAGCCTATGTGCTTGGCAAGCCGCTCCCGGGCGTATCTGCTTGGCCTAATGCCCAGCTGCGGGCGGCCTACCTTGGGGTGTTTGAACAGTACAGAGAATTCCCCTCGCTACGGCAAGATCTGCTGCAGATAGAGCAGGCGGTAATCCATTTACCGTTGTCGCTGGGCGTGGAGCTGGAAGGTGGCGGGGATGAGATTGTGAAGGTGCAGGCTAAATGGTTGAATGATAGTACTATTACCTATCAACACCAGATGCAAGAGATCATCCTATGCCGGCAAGATTCACTGGTGCTGGTGGGCGATGTGAATCCCCTCTATAGTGCCACAGCTTGGCGAAAGGTTCGGTAGAGGTATGCGATTCTCTCTCTGGCTAGCGTTACGGCATTTACGCTCCGAGCCTCGGGGGTCGGTGGTCGGTGTCATTGCCAGGGTGGCCACCGTGGGGGTAGCTATGGGTAGCATGGCTCTGATGGTGGTGCTGTCAGTTTTCAACGGCATTGAGACCCTGGTGGGGGGGATGTACTCGATCCTCGATACAGACTTTGAGGTGGTGCCGAGGGAGGGGAAGGTCATTCGACTTACCGAGGCACAGCTGGCTCAGCTCCGTAGTCTTCCGTCAGGATCGCGCTGTGGCTTTGTGCTTGAGGAGAATGCCCTCTTTGGGTATGGTGATCGCCAACACATCGGTGTGATGATGGGGGTAGATTCTGGGTATTGGGCGCTTAACCATATGGAGGGGTTCTGCAGCACGGGGAGGGGATTGCTTTGGTATGGAAGCCAACCGCTGGCGTTGCCGGGCATGGGAGTGGCATACTACCTAGGGGCCAACCCGGAGCACTATGAGCCGCTCACCGTGTATATCCCTAATCGGCTCGCGCAGAATTGGTTGAACCCCCTTACGGCCTTCAGGGAGAAACGGTATGCGTTTCAGGGACTGCTGCAAGTAAATTCAGAGTTTGACGATAAGACGGTACTGCTCCCCCTCCGCGAGGCGCAAATGCTTTTGGCCTACGATAGCCTAACGGTGACCTCTGTGGCGGTGAATGCGCCGGCCAATGAACATCGAGAGGTGCAAGAATTGCTGGTGAAGGCCTTTAGCCCCGTTGGCGAAGTGCTAGGTCGCTATCAGCAGAACGCTTCGCTCTACCGGACAATGCGAAGCGAGAGGCTGATGATAGTGTTGATTCTCTCCTTGATCCTCGTGGTGGCGGCCTTCAATGTGGTGGGGTCGCTGGCTATGCTTATCATCCAGAAGCGCGATGAAGTAGTAACGCTTGCTTACCTCGGGGCGCCGACCATGAAAATCCGGCAGATATTCCTGTTTGAGGGGCTGGCAATATCGTTGGTCGGTGGACTGCTAGGGGTATTGCTAGGGCTAGTGCTATGCTGGATTCAGGCTACATTCGGGATTATTTCGCTGGGAGCATCGGGAAGTTTCGTGGTGGATGCCTACCCAGTGGAGGTGCACGCTCTCGATGTGCTGCTAGTGATGGGGCTGGTGGTGGTGATAGGGCTGCTAGCTGCTTGGATTCCGACCCTTGTGCTGAATTCTCGGAATAGCACTACCCAGTAGATGGAATCCTAGCCCGGGGGTGCACACCGGGTTATGCTGGCGATTGGGGAGATTCGGGCCCGTTTTGAACCCATTGGGAAAAGTATTACCTTTGAGCGGTGGATTTCGGGGAATTCTAGTGAATGGTGAATTTCTATAGCGTGCAACAATGAAAAAGGGAATAAAGATCACCCTTATCTGCGTGGGAGGGCTAATAGTGCTCGTCCTGCTGCTTGGAATATTGCTCCCGATTATTTTCAAACCTCGGATATTGCAGTACGCCACAGCAGAGGCCAATCGTCGGCTGAATGCGACAATTGGAATTCGCGATTTAGACATCAGCCTATTTCGCGGTTTCCCGAATCTCTACATCGCGTTTGAAGATCTTGCCGTTGTAAACAGAGAGCCATTTGCAGGCGATACGCTGCTGGCATTCAAGCAGCTTGCGGTGGAGGTGAACCTAAAGACCCTGCTCAACCCCTCCAAGGTGGAGGTGCGGCAGATTCTGCTAGATGGCGTGCGGGCCTATGGGCATGTGGATGCGCAAGGCCGCAAGAATTGGGATATAGTACCCCCATCGGAGGCTACCCCCGAGCCCCAGGCCGATACGGTGTCTAAAACGGAATCGGCAAAATATGGGGTCGCCCTAAGGGAACTCCGGATTAAGGAGGCCGATCTGCGATTCCGTAACGACTCCACAGGGATGGAGGCGAGGGCGCAGAATCTCGATTTTACCCTTCGGGGCAATCTTGCTCTAGAAAAGAGCGATATATCTCTTAACCTGCTGGTAGAAAAGCTCTTTTTTGCCATGGGCGGTATAACCTACGCCCCTGGGTTGCGCCTGGCCTTTGATGCGAATGTGGATGCGGATCTTGCGGGGAAGCGCTATGTCTTCAGGGATAATAGCCTATCGATAAACGATTTTACGCTGCAGTTTGCGGGTGAGGTCGCTATGCCTGGCGATTCGCTGGTGACGGATGTAACGCTAAGCACCCCCCGTACTGATTTCAAATCGCTGCTCTCCCTTGTGCCGGCCATATATTCGAAGAGCTTTGCAGACATTCAGACAGCGGGTTCGCTGGAGTTTGCTGGGCACGTGCAAGGCGTAATGCGGGGAAAGGAACTCCCCAGTGCCGATATTAGCCTGAAGGTGAACGATGCCATGTTCAAATACCCATCGCTTCCCAAGCAGGCAGACCACATCAATATTGACCTTACCGCCCGATACGATGGGAAAACGCCCGATGCCTCTAGCCTTTCGCTTCGGCGTTTTGGCGTTCAGCTTGCGGGCAATCCCGTGGAGCTAGAGGCGTCGGTCACCACTCCAATATCAGACCCTGCCGTTGCAGCCAAGGCAAAGGCGCAGCTAGAGCTTTCCACATTAGCCGATGTGCTACCCCTAGAGGGCAAAAAGCTCAACGGTTCACTAGCCCTAAACCTCGGGGTAAAGGCTCGGAAGTCTGCCGTTATGGCGAAACGCTACCAAGAGTGTGTGCTAGATGGAGAGCTGAAGCTGAAGGACATACAGGCCGACGGAGTGCTGGCAGTACCCGTTAGGGTGAATCTCTTGGAACTCTTGTTCAGTCCGCAGCGGGTAGAGCTGAAATCGCTGCTAGCCGAGGCCGGTAGGAGCAATGTGCAGATGGCTGGGCGTGTGACGGACTTCTTACCCTACCTCTTGGCAGACGGCACTGTGGCTGGCAGCCTTACGCTCAGCTCGAAGTGTGTGGATTTGAACGAGCTCTTCCCGCAGAAGGAAGAGGCGCAGAAACCTGATGAATCGGCAGGTAATGATGTGAATAAAGCTGATACCACAGCGGTTTCTCTCTCCCCACTAAAGAGGATTTCATTCGTGTTTCGTTCTAGCGTAGATGAGCTACATTTCCAGAATATAGAAGCCCGCGAGGTGGTGGGGAATTTCACGTTGGAGGCTCTAAGCTGGCGCTGGAACGTGTGGGCTGTAAAATGCTCAAGGGAAGTGCCAACGTTTCGGGACTTGTGGATTTCACCCAGCCCTCGGTGAATGGATTGAATGTCAGGGCTAAGCTAGAGAATATAGACATTGCCGAAACCGTGAAAACCTTCACCAGCATAGCCCAGATGCTCCCGACCGTAGAGCGAATGGATGGTAGGGTGGGGGTTAATCTAAGCCTAGATGCCAAGCTTACCCCCAGCTTCGCCCCCATAATGAAAACGGTGAATGCCGAGGGCGATTTGACCAGTAGCAGCATCTCCATAGTGAATGATCCCCTCTTCGCCAATGTAGGGCAGCTCATAGGGAATTCTGCCCTAGAGAAGCCCACACTCCAGCAGATTCATGTGTACTTCACCATAGTGGACGGAGTGCTTACATTCAAACCGTTCTCAACCAAGATTGCTGGTATTCAGGGTACTATAGGGGGAAAGATAATGCTCGATCAAACCCTCGATATGTCTATGAATATGGTATTGCCCCAGAGCATGGTGGGCAAGGCCTCAGAGGTCTTCGGGCAGCTCACCTCCAAGCTGGGGGTCAATGTTCCCGCACCCAGCACTATACCAGTAGCTATAACTGCCACGGGCTCTATAAAGTCGCCAAAGGTGAAAATAGAGCTGGCGCAAGGGCTACAAGAACAGGTGAAAGAAGCCATGAAGGAGAAGGTTCAGGAGGTAGTGCAGCGGGTGAAGGAAGATGTCGGCAAGCGGAAAGAAGAAATCCTAGCCAAGGCGCAAGAACAGGCCGATAAACTGGTGGCTGAGGCTAAAAAGTTGGCCGATAAGACCAGAGAGGAGGCTCAGGCGAAGGCAGACAAACTCCTGGCTGAAGCGAAGAAGAACGGGATGCTTGCAGAGCTGGCGGCCAAGGCTGGAGCTGCCAAGCTGGTGGAAGAGGGCAATTCAGTAGCCGATAAGATAGAGCGCGAGGCGCGTGCTAAAGCCGATGAGGTAATGGCCAAGGCTCGCGAAGAGGCCGATAAGCTGCAGTAGTCCCAAAGTGTTTTGCAACAGCAGAGGCTAGGCCTAACGGGCTTGCGAGGTTGGAATTATTGATTACCTAATATGCTGGCGATGGCTAAATGTGGAGCGTGGGGAGTACTGGTATTGCTGGGGGCTATGGTTGTATTTGTTTTGCTTCCAGTACAGAGGTCATTGGCAGCACATCCGCAAACAGCAGACACGGTTTTCAACCAGGTAGATGCTAAAGGGCAGCGTCACGGTTTCTGGCGGCGTTTCTACCGAAATGGACAGGCGGCCTACATTGCCCAGTTTGAGCACGGTAAACCGGTGGGTATCACCCTTCGCTATGATGAGCAGGGGCGTAAGGAGGCAGAGATTCGGCATCGCAAGGGGACAGATTACGCCACAGTAATCTTCTACTCTGATAAGGGCGAGGTTATAGCCAGAGGGCTCTACTACAAGCAGCAGAAAGACAGCGTTTGGAGCTATTATGGTGCTGGAGGGAGGCTGGTTGGCAAAGAGAGCTGGCGTAAGGGGAAGCGCGATGGTGCTAGGGATTTCTACTCTGATGCTGGAGTGTTAGCCGAAAGGCAAATGTGGAAAGATGGCAAGCTGCACGGTAGGCAGACGCTATACTTTGAGAATGGCAAACCTCGAGCCTTCTGGGATATGGCGGCTGGTGAACCCGCTGGGCAAATGGTGGCTCTGTACCCCAATGGTCTTCCTCGGCTAAAGGGCCAGTATGTGAATGGCAAGCGAGAAGGGGAGTGGACATTCTGGACCCCGAGCGGTAAGCTTGAGTCTACTACCACCTACGAGAAGGGGGTGGTGGTAGGAGGAGTAGAGCGGCAAGGAGATAGCATAATGAACCTCCTGTTGCAGAATGCAGGGCGTATTGCAGAGCCAGCCACAAATGCAGAACGACCATTCTAGCATTCTATTCCACAGAGACCTAAAGGTTAATGGCTAAAATGAAGGCCCTGCGGCATACAGTTTGCCGCAGGGCCTTTTTTGTAGAGCCTCTCATGGGACTCGAACCCACGACCTGCTCATTACGAATGAGCCGCTCTACCAGCTGAGCTAAAGAGGCTGAAATCTGACCGCAAAGGTAGTGCTTTTTCCCGAGTTGGCAAATCCCTTCTTGGCAAATTATTTACGATTTAGGGGTGAAGACCAACGCACCGATGTCAGGATTCCCGTGCTGTAATCTTGGTTGGTTTTGTAGGTCGGTGGGATCTTCATTGCCGTATTCCACAAGCCCTTGCCCTATGGCGGGGCTATTTTTTTCTAGTTGTGCATTCCCCTTCTCGGGCGCGGTAAGCTTGGGATTGGAGAGTAGCACGTGGAGCCAGGTGGGGTTAGCAGAGAGCATACTTTGGGGAATTCGCATGATGCTGTGGGTGCAGGTAATTGCTGGTTTTGGGGTCAATTCCTGGGGTATTGGCAGCTCGTTAGCGCGGTCGCCCCATAGTATAGAATTGGCCACGAACAGGCTGTATGGGGTGGAGTAATCCTTTACGGGCTCTATGGCTATGAGAGGCTCTCGTCGGGTTTGTGGTGCCTGGGAGCTGGCGTACAGCGTGCAATGTACGAGCCTAATGTTGGCCACCCTTACGCGTAGGGCGCACCCGTAGTTCTGTAGCAGTATGCAGCCGTATAGCGATAGGTGGGTCTTATTGGCCACTACGCCATCGCGGCTGGTAAATGCTATGGTAGCACCCCGTACAGTGAGGGGGGCGGTTAGAGAATCTGCCCGGAGTGCCGTAACAGCGCTACGGAGCTGGAAGTAGCTTAAGGTGTGCGGCCCGCTCTCCGGTTTTAGGTTTATACCCTGCCATTGACCGGGTTGCCGACGATAGTAGGTTTCGAGTCGCCCGCCTGCCAGCACTACGGGCGATAGGGGAGTACCCTCTATTGCTAGGCTCCCATACACATCTATTCCAGCACCCTGCGCAAAGTAGAGCGAAGCACCAGCCCGAAGGGTTAGGGTGACTCCCTTGGGCACGACTATCCGCTTTTGTACACGGAGCGCTGGGGGACCTGTGATGGTGAGATCGGCCCTCAGGGTGTCTACCGATAGCGGAGCAGAAGCCAACCCCTTGCCTAGCAGGGCTACGTAGCGTGAAAACCCTTGGGTGGCTATGGCTATGGAGTCGCTCACTACCCTTATGGTATCTACCGTGATACCAGAGGGTTTTAGCCGAATGGCAAGGGTGAGACTGTCACCTTGCTCTATTTCTACACCGTGCGCAGCAGTGGTACTTTGCCCATCCACAAGCATGGCGAATTGGCTGGCTGCACCGTGTAGCAAGCGTAGCTCGGGTATGCGGACGGTATTGCGCCCCTTGTTGTAGATCCGTAGTAGGCGGGTGGATGAAACCGCCCCTGCAAATACGGAGTCGAACCGCACAGTGTCGGTAGAGAAGCGCAGCCCCTGTATGTTATCAGTAAGGCTATCAGTACGTTCGCATCCAGCCAAGGTCGCTAGCAAAGCCAGGGCCAGCGGCGCGAGCCATGCGTACAGGTAGCGGTGCGAATAGGAGCTGTTCATCGCTTTTGGTCATTAGCTGGCTACATGTATAGCCCAGTTTCGGAAGACCACGAGGTCGCCACCCCGGATTTTGGCCTTCTTTCGGGTTTCTAGCTCTCCGTTTCGGGTTACCTTGCCGCGCTCTATATCCTGTTTGGCTACAGCTCCGCTGGACACCACGGCCAAAACCTTCAGCAGCTTCACCAGTTCGATGTAGGGTTGCCCTGCGAGGACGAATTCTAAGGATTCCATAAGCTGTGGATGCTACCTAATCAGCAGGCAAAGATAGTGAAATATGCGGCTCGCGGGGTATTGGCCACTAGATGCGCATTCAGATTGCCTGTCGGTTCGTGAGGATTAGGGGTAGTACAGCGCGGTGCCATGCGTTTCTTGGCGAATTTGGTAGGCTCATTGCCATTGGCTACCTTTGTAGCCGTCTGCAAGGCTCTTGCATTTTTTTGTATTCTGCTCGTAATCAACTCCTACAGCTATGCCTAGGTTTGTGCATTTGCACCTTCATACCGAATTCTCAAAGCTCGATGGTGCTTGCCGTATACCAAGGCTCATTAAGCGGGCCGAGGAACTCGGGATGCCAGCTTTTGCGGTTACCGACCACGGGGTTATGCACGGGATCTACACGCTCTTTGGGGAGGTCGAAAAGCATAACAATCCGATTTCCAAGGAGATTGCAGAACTTGAGCAGCAGTTGCCCGGGGTAGAAGATCCCAACCAGCAGGCAGAGCTACGGGCAAAGATCGCCGGGCTGCGAACGCGTATCATTAAGCCAATAGCGGGTTGCGAGGCCTACATGGCTCGTGAATCGTTGGCTGATCGCGCAAAGGAGGAAAAGCCCTACCATCTGCTGCTGCTCGCGAAGAATTTCACAGGTTACCGCAACCTCTGCTACCTGATGACGCAGGGCTTTGCGAAGGGTTTCTACCGGAAGCCGCGGATCGATCTTGCGCTACTTCGTGAGCATCATGAGGGGATCATTGTGGGGTCTGCATGCTTGGCGGGGCCTATAGCTCAGGCCGTTGTGCGTAATGATTTCGATGCGGCGAGGGGATTCATTCGAACTTTCAAGGAGATCTTTGGGAAAGATTTCTACCTGGAGATCATGCTCCATCCGAAGATTGCGCCATCAGATCCTAACACCGCAATACAGCCGCAGCTTCGGGTGGCTGCCGCTCTCATCCGCCTGTCGATTGAAACGGACACGCCGCTCATTGTGACCAACGATGTCCACTTTCTCAATAGAGAGGATGCTGAGATTCACGATCTTTTGCTCTGCATCTCTACGAACAGGACGATGTCTGATACCAAGCGGCTTCGGTACACACATCAGGAGTATTTCAAGAGTGCCGACGAGATGCTACAAACGTTCCAGCAGCAGTACCCTGGGGTGGCAAATGAGTACATGGCCATAGCCAAGCTCCCGCAGGCTGCCCCCCAAGGCGACGGTAAGCCAGTGCCGAGCATGCTCTCAGAAGATGAGTATCTGGCCATCGTTACCCAAGCCATGGAGACCACTGTCCGTATAGCCGAGGAGGTGGAGATATACTCCATAAAGCGAGACCCTGTGATGCCGAATTTTCCTGTCCCTCCAGAGTTTCCAGACGCAGCAGCCTACCTTCGGCATCTTGTCTACCAAGGGGCGGCAGAGCGTTGGGGGACTCCCTTGGCGCCGGAGTATAAGGAACGGCTAGAGTTTGAGCTGGGTACTATAGAGCGGATGGGATTCCCTGGCTATTTCCTCATTGTGTGGGACTTCATACGGGCGGCGCGCGATAGAGGGATCTCCGTAGGCCCAGGGCGTGGTTCTGCTGCGGGTTCGGCTGTGGCCTTCTGCCTGAAAATCACGGCGCTCGATCCCATTAAGCACCAACTACTATTTGAGCGATTCCTGAATCCAGACCGTATTTCGTTGCCCGATATCGATGTCGACTTTGAGGATAATCGGCGGGCAGAGGTCATTGAGTATGTGCGAGATTTCTACGGAGCCGATTGCGTAGCTGGCGTTGCCACATTCAACTGTCTGGGGGTGAAGAGCGCAGTGAACGATGTGATTCGCACCCGAGAGATCCCCCCCGATGTTGCCGCTCCAGTGCAAAAAGCGCTCAAGCCCCTCAAGGTTACCAGCTTCCAGGAAATACTCAATGCCAAGAAGGATGACAAAGACAAAGCAGAGGTGTACGCCTGCCGTGAGCTCTACGAGAACGCGCACGGATTGCAGCGGCAGCTCTTTGACGATGCCATCAATATCGACGGCATGCTGAAGTCCATAGGGCAGCATGCGTGCGGATTCATCATTGGCAAAGAGGCTCTTTACAACTATGCCCCGCTCTTCAAAACGAAGGATGGTGGCACTATGGCAGTGCAGTTTGAGGGGGCTTCCATGGAGTCTATCGGGCTGGTGAAGATGGACTTCCTGGGACTGCAAACACTCCAGATCATCAAGGTTGCGCAGGATATGATACGCCAGACCCACGGGATTGAGGTGGATGTGGACGACCTGGTGAATCACCTGGAGGATCCCGAGCCAAAGATCTATGAGATGTTCGGGCATGGCGACACCGTGGCGATATTCCAGTTTGAATCCACTGGGATGCAGAACTACCTACGTCAGCTTAAGCCCGACAAGTTCGACGACCTTGTAGCCATGAACGCCCTCTTCAGGCCGGGCCCGCTGGCGCATATCCCCTCCTTCATCAAGCGTAAGCATGGGCTGGAACCCGTGGAGTACGATGTGCCAGAGGTTCGTGAGGTGCTCGAACCCACCTATGGCATCACGGTGTACCAAGAGCAGGTGATGCGGCTCTCGCGGGTGTTGGCAGACTTCACCGCAGGGCAGGCCGATAATCTCCGAAAGGCGATTGGGAAGAAGAAGATAGAGGAGATGAATAAGCTCAAGGAACGCTTCCTCAATGGGAGCAAAGCCAAAGGGCAACCCGGCAACAAGATGCTCGCTATCTGGGAAGGGTGGGAGAAATTCGCCAGCTACGCCTTCAATAAGTCGCACTCTGTCTGCTACGCCTACCTTGCCTACCAGACCGCCTACCTTAAGGTACACTATCCCAGCGAATTCATGGCGGCTAACCTCCAGGTGTGCCGAAATGAGACCGTCAGGCTTAAAATCTTAACCCGAGAGTGCAAGCGACTTGGTATCAAGATCCTGATACCCGATGTGAACCAAAGCCGTAGCGAATTCACCGTGATGCCAAATGGCGATATTCGGTATGGATTGAGCGCGCTAAAGGGAATGAATGGCGAATCGATGAATGCCCTGGTAGAGGAACGGGAGAAGAACGGTCCAT
>JABCOB020000156.1 GCA_013333835.2 Bacteroidia bacterium | reverse complement strand
TAGAACTAAATTCCTGGTATTTGCAAAAAATATCCTCCGCTGCAATTTTCCCCATACCAGGCCTGGTTGGACGGATGGGAGACGAGAAGGCAAACCGGCAGATTGATCCGCCTGCCTGAGACCTCTGCAATACTCACATAAACGACATGGCGTGCTGCGTCGCTACGGTCTTCGATGAATTGAATCGCTCGACTAAAACTATTTGCCTGCAAGAAGGGGAAAGCCCCCCGATAAAAGATTGAACCCATAAAGGACCCTCGCAGAGGTCGCATCTTTTCCTCCAACCAGGGCGATGGGGGAATATAGAAAAGCGCCGCGGCATCTATGATGCCACGGCGCTGGGAATTTTGTAAACCTAGCAGGCCTTTCTAGTGGAGGAAGAAGACCACGGGAATGGTATAGCCCACACGAGCCGGTTTCCCCCGCTGCTTGCCTGGGGTCCACTTGGGGCTATTTTTTATTACGCGAACGGCCTCTTTATCTAGCAGGGGGTCTACTCCGCGCAGCACGCGCACATTGCTCACCGTACCATTCGGTTCTACCACGAAGGCCACCTGTACTTTACCCTGAATACCAGCCTCTGTAGCGGCCTCCGGGTACTTACAGTTACTCTGCACGTAATCGCGGAATTTATTCAGGTCGCCCCCCTGGAAGCTGGGCATCTCTTCCACAAAGTAGAAGATCTCTTCCTCTTCCACCTCCTTCTCGCCCGAGTCGCCCGTGTATTCGATGGGGTCTACCGCTGTGTTCTCGTCCATTTCGGTATCGAATGGATCCACCTCGCTATCGAGCTTCACTTCCCGCTGCACGATGTTGATCCTTGTGATGATTTTTGGCGCCTCGGGTTTAGGCAGGTCTGGCTTCTGCTCTTCCTGCTGCGTCATGGGGATCTCTTCCTGCTCCACTATGGCTACTGGAGCATTGGTAATGTCTTGGTCTAGCTCGTAGCTCGACTTCCAGTTGAAGGCAATCAGGCACACGCCAATCGCAATGATCATCCCACACAGCAGGAAGATCGTCCTGTAACGCTGCAAATCAGCCCTAGGTGCTTTCTTAATTTCCATAGTTAGAATGGGTTAAAAACGCATCAATCATTCTGAAAACAGGCCATCCAACGGGATCTGTTGCCACTCTTCACGCCATATTTTCCACCCCAAAGGTAGAGAAAAATACTGAATGCGCAATACGGAGGAAAAATTTTCAGCGCGCTGTACCTTTCACTTGGTCTGGACTACCGTAATGCCGTAAGCGTAATCATACCGAGAGTTAAGGCTATGATTACAAAGAGCAGCAGTCTGATTAATCGTCCTTGCCTACGTAATTGAATGTCTTGGTTTACAAGTTCTTCCCGTAGCGTTGCACCTTGCTCCCTCAACTGCTGTGCCAGCTGCTCCCCAATCTGCCCGGTGTACGCGCGCTGATCGGCTAATAGCTTGCTCAGATTCCCACCCAGCTCCTCAGAGATCTGCACAATCTGCTCGCGTAGAGCCTGGTAGCGTCCCATCAGCTCTTCTTTTACCAAGTCAATGGCTTTCCTCTCTGCCTCTATCTCACGGGTAATAGCCACTGATGCCGTTTGTAGCATCTGCAGCGCGCTACCGCTCCGCTCATCGTAGCTTTGTGAAGTTTTCTCCAGAGTAGCTGCAAATTGCTGTTGGCTTTTCTCAAATACTGTTTCTAAATGTGCAGTGGCGGCCTCTGCATTGTCTGCTAGCTGCCTGCTTGTTTGGGCTGCAGACCCTGTAAAACTCTTTGCCGTAGAGGCGAGTTCTTCTTTCACATCTTTGACATCTTGCGCGAAGAGGCCCAAAGCATCATCCATCCTCTTCTGTACGCCATCTGCAAGCGACTTCTGCTCAAGAGCCAACTCGCCTAGCGCTTTCACAGCTGGCGCTAGCTCTATTTCCACTGCCCTGTACGCTTCCACTGTATCTTGAACGAGCCTGTTCGCAGAGCTTATCTCTTGGAGATTCTCTTTGAGCCTGATGAGCGATTGGAATAATTCGTCCGTTTCCATGTGAATAAGATTGATGTCGCGATGTCGCTGAATTACAATGTAGATTTTGTGGTCTTGAGTCCACTTGTGAAATGCTCTGTAAAAGTAGAAAGCCACTCGGCTTGCCTTTCAATCTCGAATCCTACCCTCCATTCTTGCAGCATGTTCCAATCACCTTCATCCACAGATGTCTTTCCTCGCAGCGTATTGTGGAACATTGCAATCTTTTCGTAGAACTCCTTCTTGTCGGGAGTCCGTTTGTAGAATTCACTGTAACCCTGCATGTAGCTCTCTACAAGCTCATCCCTTAGATTCTCATTGCCACCCGTACCCGAGTACAGTAGGCAGAACACATTCAGCAGGTCGAGAGCCGGGTTAGCATCGGTAACCGCACGCCGTATAAGGCGCACCGCCCCGTGCAGGTGCTTGATGCTGTCCTTTTGGGTAGAACCCACCTCCAGCAGATCATCATCCACCACCCTCATGTACTTGAAAAGGATATCAAAACTCGCATTGCGACCTCGCTCAGTATCATCGGTTAGCGAGTAGGGATGCCCATTGATGGAGTACCCCTCGCGGGCATAACGGGAGTTAAAGTAGTAGTAAAGAGTATCTTTCAGATCCTCATTCACCTCTAGCCAGCTCTTCTTGCTATCCACAGCCTGCTGGCAAAAGCGTTCCATATCCTGGATGGCTCTGTACCGCTTTGCCGCGATCTTATCATATATGAAGTGGGTAAGGTAGGCAAGGCAACGATGCACTTCATTCTGCCCCATATAGTTCCTTGCAATCCCAACCTCTTCTGCCGCCCGCTCGGGGGTGTAGTAACGCGCTAAAAATCGCTGCAAACCCCTGTAGTACTCCCCATCGGCCTTCCGTGTCGCTTTGATTTCATACTGCTTATTTCCATAATCCTGCGTATAGTCGCTAACCACTCCTATGCAACAAAGCCGATAGATAGCCTTCCCGAGGTGCGAGCTAACTCTATTCTCACTATCCTTGTCGGTTTGCCGCGAATTTCCCCCACGATTAAAACGAGATAGCGTTTCTATTACGGAGTTGTAATCCTTACTCCCATACCCATACGTAAGTGTTACCTTAACGGGCTCTTCCTCTTTGGCGTGATATAGTCGTTCGAGAAAACCCTCAGCATCATCCGCCCTCCCCACAGGGTGTTTTAGCACAAAGTTCATGATCTCCCTATCGCACTCCTCACTAGGGTAGCCCATATCGTGGAAAAACTGGTGTACGCCAAAATCCACACTTTGCAGTCTTTTTCGCTCCTCCTTTTCATCGGGATTCCGCCCCTCTTCATCCAGTTTTGGCACCTCTTGTGCCCCATCGTTCTCTATTACGGCATCGCTGTATAGTATTGTGGCCAGCGCCATTTTCCTATCCCGCCCAGCACGGCCCGCCTCCTGCACGAAAGACTCCAGCGACCCTGAGTGGTTCATGTTAATCGTAAAGCGCACATTGGGCTTGTCTATTCCCATGCCGAAGGCCTTGGTAGCCACCATAACGGGGGTCTTCCCCTTTATGAAAGACTCCTGATACTTTGGGTCGTCACCACCTATAAAGCGACTGAATTGCCCATTCTTTAGCTGCAGGGCACGCTCCAAAGCAGACGCAACACCTAGATCCCATTCATTATCATATACCCCCAACCCTCTCGCTCTGTGCGGACAGAAGATAATTAACCCAGCTTGGCAATCATTGTCCTCCTTATACCAATCATCCTCTATTCCCACCTCGAGTTTTCTCTCCTGTATTTGCCTTCTGTACGCCTCATCGGTGATGGTCTCCCTTTGCTCAAAACGTTCCTTGATTCGCGCAATGGCCTCTGGAGTCTGAAGTTCTCTGAGCCATTCGCCCAGCTTCAGCACCACCTGTGCAACGAGCGCTTTCTTCTGTTCAAAAATCTCCTTTCTTTTTCTGGCTGAGCTTGCTCGTAATGACACTACTCGATACTGCAGCTCAAGGCGGTTGGTATTCTCATAGCGTACGGTGGAATCTGCGGTCAGAGGGAAAGCTCCATCGCCAGAGAGCTCTCGCTCCACATCGGCCAGCACATCGAACGAGGCGGTTGCCGTGAGCCCGAATAGCGAGAGCCGATCTCTATTCTCATTTCCCGTCTTCTTCGGACGGACGTACTCTACCAGATTCCGCCCCAAGTGTAGGTACGACGGGCGGAAATCGTGCCCCCATTCCGATACGCAGTGCACCTCGTCAATCACCCCGTAGGCAAAGTAGACACCGGCCGAGTGCATCGCCGAGAGGCTACGGCGAAAGCGATCAATGCTTAGCCGCTCGGGCGATAGGAAGACCACGAGCACTTTCGACTCTTGCATCCGAATCTGGTTCTTCTTCTTCTCATCCTCGCTCTGTGAAGAATTGATAACTGCGCAAGCGTCTATCCCGTTGGATTTTAGCCCATCATTTTGGTCTTTCATCAGCGAAACCAACGGGTCGATCACCAGCGTGATGCCCGGCTGTAGGAGCGCAGCCAGCTGGTAGGTGAGCGATTTCCCTCCGCCCGTCGGGAGCAGGCCGATCACGGGTTGTAGCTGCAGTGCCCTGTTCAATATAGGGAGTTGCCCATCGCGAAAGTCGCGCTTGCGGAAAAGCAGCTGCAGGAAGTAGCGAAGATGCCCTGCTGTTTCGGTTATCGTATCGTACCCTCCCTGCGCATTCCGCCTAGTAAGAGGGCGATAGTCTATTCGGCTCGAGGTGTAGAATACCCGATCTGCGTAGACCTCTTTCGACGACCTCACATTAAAGTAGCACGCATTCCGCACATGCTGAAATTCAGAGAATACCACATGCTTGGCATCGCAGTACTCGCGGATTGCAATATCGATCACAAGATCATACTGCAGTGCTGCCTCCGCAGGCGAAATCTCGCTGTATACTGTGCAAAGCCCCAGGTGGAGTGGAGAGTCTGTGAACGACTGGTTGATAACGGTCAATTCTACCTCTGGAAAGCGCAAATTCTCGTAGTCTGCAGAGAGTGCCGCAAGGTGATTGAACATCTCTCGCAGCTCTTCAAAGGCCAAGGCCGCACAGGGAACATCCCCCTCTTTCACCGCTACTTTCCAACTCTTGGCATCTAGGCTCAACTTTCCGCATATCAGAGCCTCGAGTACCACTTTCTGCAACCTGGCCACAGCTATTGGCACCCACCGTAACAGCAGCACCTGGCGCGCAGTCAATTTTACACTCGCCAGCGCACTAAAGTCCAGAGAATCGGATTCGTCATCATGAACCGGCTGCCCTACTAGTTCTGCGAGTTTGCCCTCAAGCCAGGGGCTCGCCTTGGTGGGCATTCCCCGCGATACCATGTTGCTCAGCACCGCCAGGACTGGGGACACATCCTCGCATACCCAGCCGCCTAGGTCGAATGGGGCTAGCACTTCAAATGCCACCCCCCCATAGTCTTCGTACTTCGTGCCATCGTTCCTGCTGTCGAGAGGAAGAAGATCGCAATAAGAATCTATCCTATAGCCTGCAAATAGCTGTACTGGGGCGTAGAAGCTGTACTGCTTCACCACGGACTCTGCCCCCTTGCACTTGAAGCTGAAGCCTCTGAGAAAACAGCCAAACGTCCATTTTCCAATTGCTCCGAATGCTGGTTCTCTGCACGATAGCCAGCGGTCATTCTGCGATAGATTGAAATAGTTTGAAAAGGCCTCAATACGCTTCTCCCTCAAGTTGGCGGGCCCGATACATAGCACATGGTGTTGCTCACCACCAGAAGCCACTAGATGGGCAAGCCGCTTGGGATCTATGCTCTCAATGTCCAGTATGTTTGAGAAGAGGTGAATGGCTATCGATTCCCTGAAATCCAATCTATCAACCTCGCCCTCTATACGCCCATAAGCGGGTAAATAACGATTTAGCGGGACAATTTCTACTTCATTGCCCGCCAAAGATCGCGTATACTCCACGGCTCGCGCAAGTGCCATGCCCGATGGTTCTACTAGCGTAACCCGCTTTAGTAATGCCATCAGCCTTTTTCGTTTCAGCTCCTCAACCAAGCACAACGTGGCCAATCCCTGCCCAGCCCCCCAGTCGAATACCTCAAACCACTTATCAATCGTACCCCAAGGAAGCCTATCGATGCCTCGCTCGGCCTTCAGGCAGTGCGCCTCACCGTAAGCAGCCAGGTAGCAATCCAACTCCAAATCGCTCGCCAGCACCTTTGTACCATGATCCAATATGGCCCACGGTGTACGGCGTTGACTTTCGGGCAACCGAGCTACAGCAGCGTCAATTATTGCCTTAACCTCTGCTGACCTCATACCTTCCTCTTGCATCCGTCTACTCCCCTGTTATTGTCTCCCCAAGCGGCTTCGCTCTATAGCTATTCCAGTTTTCCACTACCGCTTCTTTTCCCCCATTCGCATAGCAGTACTCGCAGAAATGCGGACAGGTATTGTACTCACCGATGTCCTTTGCCACCATGCAGTCGCACAGCAAACGTTGCCCCTTATCCTTGCGATGCACGCTCTGGTAATAGCTACCGTCTGGCAACAATATTGCGCCCTGCGGCAGAGGGTTGAGCCCGAAAAGATTCCCAGTGGGAGCGGCTTCTATCCGTATGCCTAGGTGCTGCATTAGGGCTGCATCACGGTAGGCTAGCCGAACGATAAGATCCGTATCGATGCACCGATTATGGACTATACCATAGGATGCCAGATCGATGGCCTCGGCGCAGGTGGCCAGTTGCAGATTCCAGCCATTACGCCTATTCATCTCAGCCAGGCGGGCGGCAAACTCCTCCATCTGCCCTGTTGTCCACTCGCGGTATGGGATTCCGCTGCGCACCAAGTTGGACTGCACCTTGCGGTAGCCTGCGATATCGGCGAAGCTGAAGACCAATTTTCGGGTGAACGGGTGGAGCTGATTACCTATAGACTCTACCCTATTCAAAAGTTCGCCGATACCGATACTCTCAGTGAGTATCAAGGGGTCAAAGCGCCAGATTACCGCATCCTTGCCGAGCCGTTGGCTGAGCTGCTTGAAAGTCTCTATACGCTGGGCAATTCTCGGCACGCCAACCTCGAGCCGCTCCCCCTCATAGTCGTTGAGGGAGTACTGGAGGTAGCACCCGATTCCCCTAGCCTCCAGCTCTGGGAGATATTCTAGCAGAGGCCGAGGATTCTTAGACCAGAAGACGATAAACCGAGTATCATGGTAGCTCACGTAGCTCTTCACCCCGTTGAACGGATTGCGCCAGACGGAGTAGCCCACCTTCAAACGATGGAAAAACCACCTTGCATAGAAGGCTGGGATATCAGTAGCGCGGCTAGCCGACACCACCACAGGGGCCATAGCCTCCACTATACGCCCGTCCTCCAGCACAATTCCCCTCTTACCAGACCTCGCCATACTCGCAGGCAGAGAATTTAAATGTAAGGGCAAAAGTAGAGAAAAGACTCCTCTAAAAAAATAGAGCCCACCTCCACCAAAGCCCTACTCGTGGAATTATTCTCATCTTCCTCCCCTATTATACTGACGAATCACCTTACATGCACCATTACAGCAACTGCTTACCTTCTCTTGGCATGTAGCCTTTTGGGAATCCTTACGATTATCGAAAGACGACT
>JABCOB020000155.1 GCA_013333835.2 Bacteroidia bacterium | reverse complement strand
TTTTTTCATATCCGGGCTGGGGTAGTAGGTTGCTCCGCCAGAGCGAAGCGTCACATTGCTTTGCCCTACGCGGGCCTCGTCTATCTGGGTGTTGATTTCCGCGAGGTGCACCGTATCGATATCGCCCTCGCTGGCCATAATGAGCCTCGGGCTGTAGCCTAGCATCGATATCCTTACAGGGAGCATGCCCGTGGGCTTCTGTAGCGTGAAGTGCCCGTTTGCGTCTGTGGCGGCCTGGGCTACCGCAGTGCTGTCGCTTGTACTCTTCAGGCAGACCACAGAGGCGTTGGCTAGGGGTTCGCCACCCTGGCTGCAAACGATACCAGAGAGGGGAGACTGGGCAAAGGTTACAGTAGACACGAGGCAGAGGCAGGCAGCAGAGAGGATAACCCCCAGCCAGTATTGCGTTGTATGACTATATCTAAACATACTACGTATTAATTTATACGGGATTGGCAGAAAAAAAGGCATTGCTCCAGCAGCGGGATATTCCCTGCTAACCGGAGCAATGCTGAATCACAAAACCTTATTGGAGGTTAGCATTATCGCTGAACCACGATGAGCATCCACACGATCCGCCACCACCGTTGGCATTCATTTTGCATATGCAGTCGCCGAGTCCTCCGTTAACGTTGTACTTGCATTGACATTTCGTTATGGGAGCATCACCGCCTCCGAAACCAGAGAGGTTTTCCATATTTACCTCTTCTTCTTTGTGAATTAGAATTGTGTATCCTAGTTCACCATACTCATCATGTGTTTTCATGGTACTTGTGTATTTAGGTTAGGAAACTCTTGTAAAAATCTATCATTTCTTTGCGAGCAGACCTGAGAGGATGCACTCCTCGAAGAAGTGTTCATCCTTGAAGGGGGAACACATGTTATAGTGTGCGCCCTGTCGCAGGTTGCGGATTGCGTAGTAGGGACATCCTCCATCGCACACTGGCAGCAGCTTACAGGTGCGGCACTCAGGATTCTCGTACCACAGCGAGCTGATTGCGTAGTCGGCATGGAGCTGTCGGTTGGTTACCTCTGGACTGAAAATGGTACCCACCACCTTCTCGGGATCTGTCACGTCGTTCCAGCATTTGTACAGCTCACCTGAGGGACCTACTACGAAGGAGCTTATGCTATTGGCCGAGCAACCCTTTTGCCCTAGCTGTGGATAGAACTTGCCTCCACATCCGCCGCAGTCGATGGAATGCGAGATGAAGCTGGCAATGTCCTCCCGTTCCATCGCGTGGCCACCAAGACTTTTCCCGTCGTCAGAGTCGGTACGAATGTAGCCTGGGTAGACATCGATGTTATCGCCACCGAGCGTCTCTAGGAGTTCGTACTGAATCTTTGGAAACTCAGCCTGGTTACGGGCATCTATATTCACTCGTATGGAGAACAACGTATCAGGAAGAGCTCGCTGAGCGCGTATCAGATTTGCGAGAATCCTGTCGTACGAGGGTTCGCCCGTTCGATAGTCCTTCCGGATACCATCGTGTCGGGTTTTATCGCCATCGAAGGTGATTTGGACGGTTTTTAGGGGGTATTCTTTGAACAAATCGATTACTCTATCGTCAAGATAGTAGCCGTTGGTGATGATGGTATGGTCGTAGATGGAGTAGCTCTCCTTCTCGAATCGTCGTAGCATCGACTCTATCCTATCGACAGCTAGCAGCGGTTCTCCCCCGTACCAGAGCAGGCTTACCCGCTTGTGGGGCGCATGTTGTTCTGTGAATTGGAAGAGGGCATCTTCTACTCGATCGTCCATAACCCGATGATCCTTGTGCGGCTCGAAACAGTAGCCGCAGCGGAAGTTGCATTTGGTCGTAGGGGCTATTACAAGCGAGAGGATGCTCTGGTTGAAGCAGCGTTGCATAGTGCCCAGCATATGCTCGCGCACGTAGATATCGTCTTCCCCTTTATATCCTACAGCCGTTACCTCCCGTAGGCTCTCTAGGAACTTTTGTGGGGCTTCGATAGGGCTATTGGTCTCCTTGGCCTCCTGCAAGAGGCTGTAGAGGGCTGGGGTAATGCTCGCGAGGTCGGTGGTGCGAATGGCGAACAGGTAGTGCTGCCCCTGGTGGCGGAATAGGTGGGTATAGCGACTTACGTAGTAGTCCATCGCTCCGTATGATTTCTCTTTCACAAAAGTAGCAACAGTTTTTTAATGTTGCAAGAAGAAATCCTACGTGATATGTATAAGCAGCTGATATAAAGGTTACAGAAAATGCAATTTAGAATAAAAATACGCAGTAAACCCTACTTTTCCGCTAGGCACCGCAGCTCGGTTGCCCTACCCAGGCCACACCGTTGCTACTAGCTGCTTGAGGAATCCCGGGGCGCTGTAGGTGAGCACGAAGTTCACGGTTTGCCCTATTGGCATATCGGCATTGCCCGTTGGTAGTTTGCACAGCACCTCCTGCCGCCCCTCGGTGTCCAGCCGCTCGTCAATGGAGAGGATTACCCCTTCTATGGATTCTTGATTCGTGTGTAAAATCACCTTTGCCCCAGCGGCCTCCTTGGCAGAAGGGTGCTGATTCCCGAAGCGGAATAGGCATTGCAGCGTTACGCTATCGTTGCGTTCCATTTCCACTCGCAGCACGGCCACCTCTCCCTGGAATGTCCGTTTCATCGGGAGGTAGTAGGCTATGGCCAGCACCACCAAGAGGGTTAGCGCAATGGTCGCAGTCCCGTAGCGTAGTAGCACCGGCGGCATCTGTCCTACGATGTGGCGAACCTTCTCGCTACGAAGGGTAAAGGATTTCTGTGTGTTTTTCTCTTCGGGCATATCTTCATCAGATTGAAAGTGTGGGCAACCTTGATTCTAATTGCGGCATGCGTATTAATTCCCCAGCTCCAGTTGGTTTTTCACCAGCTCGTAGTAGAGTCCCTTGCGGGCAGTAAGCTCGTCGTGGGTGCCGATTTCGGCTATTTCACCCTCGTGCAGCACCACTATCTGGTCGGCATGGCGCACGGTGGAGAGACGATGGGCTACTACCACCACAGTTTTACCCACGTAGAAGGGCGTAAGGTTCTCGCTTATAGCCCGCTCATTGTTGGCATCGAGAGCGTTAGTTGCCTCGTCGAGGAATACGAAAGTGGGGTTTTTATATACCACCCTTGCGATGAGTATCCGTTGGCGTTGCCCTTGGGAGAGTTGCTGCCCATCTTGCCCGATCTGCGCGTTGTAGTGGAGGGCAAGATGCTCTATGTGGTCGGCAATATTGGCAATCCGGGCGGCATGGCGAACCCGTTCGAGGTCTGGGTTGTCGTCGCTAGCTGCGATGTTGCGGGCTATGGTATCGCTGAATATGTAACCCTCCTGCATCACTACCCCACACTGGGCACGCCACCACTCTAGGTTGTAGCTACGCAGGTCGGCATTGCCTACGAGGATTTCGCCAGCTATTGGTTCGTAGTAGCCTAGCAGCAATTTGATAAGTGTGGTTTTCCCACTACCGCTTGCGCCCACTATGGCTGTTACCTTGCCGTTCGGAATGTGTAGATTTATGCCTTTTAGTACCAGATTTGTAGCGTAGGCGTTATACTTAAAATCCACATTTTTCAACTCAATGGAGGGCTCTTCACCTGGGGGTATGGCGGTGAGGGAGCGGTTAGTATTCTCCTCATTCTCTTGGGTATGCACCTCATTTAGACGTGCGAGGCTGATACTAACATCTTGTAGAGAGTAGATGAACCCGATGAGCCTGTCGACGGGCCCAATAAGTTGCCCCATGATGTACTGTACCGCGAGCATCATCCCTAGGCTCATGCTCCCGTGGATAACGGCGGTGGCGGCCAGCAGGGTGATGGTGATGTTCATCACCTCGGTGATTACGATGCTACCGCCTTGCTGGAGCTGCTGGAGGTTGAGCCCTTGCAGGTTGAGGTGGAAGAGCTCGGCCTGTAGGTCTTCCCACTCCCATCGCTTGCGCTGCTGGCATCCCTGCAGCTTGATCTCCTGCATGCTCTGGATGAGCTGGTAGGTGACGTTACGGTTGTTCCCAGAGGCCTCGAAGTATTTGTAGTCGAGCCGCTTGCGTTTCTGGAGGAATAGCACCGTCCACCCAGCATAGAGCAGAGTGCCGAGCACGAAAATCCCAAATATTGCCCAGCTGTACAGGGCTAGCACCACCCCGAATACCAGGAAGGTGAATAGCGAAAACAGCAAGGTAAGGCTGCTGGATGTAAGGAATTGCTCTACCCTACGGTGGTCCTCTATGCGCTGTAGCAGGTCGCCAGTCTGCTTGGTGTCGAAGTAGCGCATGGGGAGCCGCATCAGCTTGATGAAGAAATCAGAGATTAGCGAGATGTTGATTCGTGTGGAAATGTGCAGCAATATCTTCGACCGTATAAAGTCGATGGCCGTCCGGCTGAACAGTAGCATGAGTTGCGCCAGCACCACCAGCCAGATGAACCCGATGTCGCGCGTGCCGATGCCCGTGTCCACAATGGCCTGCGTGAGGAACGGGAAAGCTAGCTGCAGCAGCGACCCCACCAGCAGCCCCAGTATGATCTGCACAAAGAAGCGGCGGTACTGCTTGATGTAGCCCCAGAGGAATTTCAGGCGGTTCGTTGCTACCCGGGGCTCATCGGTCTGTTGGTGAAAGGCCTCGGTGGGTTCTAGCAGCAGCACTATGCCCTTGTCCACATTGTCGGTAGCGGTGGATGCCCAGTGCTGTGCGAATTCCTCGGGGGAGTAGGGCACACGCCCCTTGGCGGGGTTGGCCACCCAGATTCGGTAGGGCTTGCCGTGGCGGCGTTGAACACGGTAGACCACCACGAAGTGATTCTGATTCCAGTGGGCGATAAGCGGTAGCGGGGCCTTGTCGCACAGCGTCTCCAGGGGTAGGCGGCCCCCCATAGTGCGGAATCCCATCTGCTCGGCGGCCTTGCTTATGCCTAGGAGGGTAACGCCCGTGGTGCCTAGCTGGCATCGTCGGCGCAGGTCGGGGAGGTCGGGAGTGCGCCCGTAGTGCGCCATGATCATGGCTAGGCAAGAAGGGCCGCAGTCCATAGCATCGCACTGGTGGATGTGAGGAAACATTTTTAGTGTATTGCTAAGCTTATATCTTAAGCGCAAAGGTATAAAAAGGCTGCGTAAACTATGCAGGGTATGGCGTGTGGCAGCATGGGGTTTTTAGGTATAGCGCTACTGCACTTCAATTCCAAGCGTGAAGTTCATATAGCGTCCTACTATGAATTGCACGGCTTTTGGGGCGTTTTTCATAAAGTCGAACAGCTCGATTTCGCCCTTTGGCGTGCCCACGTAGCTGTCGGGATGCTTCACACTGCACGTGGTGCCCAGCAAGGGTTGCTTTCCGTCGGGGGCGAAAGCTATTGTTTGCATTGCTACGGCAATCACCTCTGGCGTAAAGGGGATGTTGAATTCTGAGACATCTACTTCCATCTTCCGCTTTGTGCACTCCACAATAAGCGGGCAGGGGAGTAAATCGCAGGGACGTCCTGTGCCGTTGAAATATTCCAGAAGGTAGAGGCGGACCTTTGCTCCCAGTGCCAGCGGCCTGTGGAATGTGACGAGAATCTTGGTGATTTGCCCCTGCGTGGAACCTGGGTTGGCGATATTGACCAGGGTGAGGGCGCCCGGCTTATTGAAAAAGACCTCTATCCCATTCGTTCGCCTATTCGCATAGCCAAGACGTGTGGATTTTCTCGGATGGACAACTATGGACTCTATCGCAACAGAATATCGCTCTAGCTGTACCCATGGGACAAGTTCACCCCGTGTGGATCTTAGCACGGAGTAGCCTACGGCAAAGCAGGTGATGCTGTCTGAACCAGTAAGATATTCAGGTAGCTGAATGTACCCCAGGCTATCGGCGTAGAGCCCTTTCTTTCCCCCATCCCACGTGATGGCAGCGTAGGGTACGCCCCTCCCCTCCTGATCTACTACGTGGATTTTCTGTGCGTAGAGTGCGCTAGACAGGAGAATAAGCAGGATTATAGCGTGTAGTTTTTTCATATTTAAAAGGTAACCTTGAGCCGTAAAGGTACAAAAATGGGCGCATACCAAGTAGCGCCCATTTTTGTATTTGGCCTGCCTGTAGAGCGGGTGTACAAGGGGCGAATTGCTAGTTCTGGAATCCCTCTGTCTTCTGGTAGCTCTGCACCTCCTGTACGGCCTGGCGCGTCTTCAGGTTGCGGTTCGTGTTGAACTTCCAGGTAAAGCTAAGCTCGATGAACTCGGCCTTTGAGGCATTAGTGTAGTAGATGGTGGAGCCGGGGTTGAAGGTCGTGGTGGCGCGCCCATGCCGGTAGGGAATGCTGTTCAGCCGGAGTTCCATGTCGTCGTGGTAGAATGTGTAATTTAGGTAGCAGTCCACCTCCACCACGTAGTTCCACTTCTGGTTGAGGAATCGGATGTTGGGATCGTAGAGGGCGTAGATGCCGCCGGTTAGGCCCTTGGCTATCTGGAAGGTGTTGTCCATGTTCAGCTTCCATATTAGCTGATTCTTCTCCTGCACGCTGCCAGAGCTTACGGAGTGCAGGCCGAGCATTCCGTTCACCTTGAACTCCCAGAAACTAAAGGGCTCTAGGGTGGCCTGCGCGCCGAATATTGCTACCGATTGGTAGTCACCATTTCTCGGGATGGTACGGAATACCCCAGGGCTCGCGGGGTCAGGCTCGGTGAAGAAGTTGATAGGGTTGCTGTAGCGGATGTAGCCACCATTCTGGATGAACTTCTTGAATAGCACCAGCACCCCCATCACCTGGTGCGAAGTTGGGGTTACCAGCTCGGGATTCCCCACGGTGTAGGACGACGGCGAGCTGTAGTCATGGTAGAGGCTCAGGGCGCTGTAGGGGATGGCCTCCATGCCCCGCTCGTATTGGAGCTGTATC
>JABCOB020000154.1 GCA_013333835.2 Bacteroidia bacterium | reverse complement strand
CGTGGGGGCAGTAATCGTTTTCCTTCCCCAAATCCTCATACTTTTCCTCTTCATCGCGCTGCTAGAGGACAGCGGGTACATGGCGCGCGCGGTGTTCGTAATGGATCGTGCCATGCGGGGTATCGGCCTACATGGGCGCTCATTCATCCCCATGGTGATGGGGTTTGGCTGCAATGTGCCCTCCATAATGGCCACCCGCACCATAGGCGACCGCAAGGTCCGGATGGTGACAATGCTGGTAAACCCCTTTATGCAGTGCAGCGCCCGGCTACAGGTGTACGTGCTGCTGGCGGGATTCGCCCTCCCGAGCCACCCGGTAGTCATGCTGCTAGGGCTCTACCTCTTCGGCATCATAGCGGCTGTGGGCATGGCGCTACTCTTCCGCAAGACCCTCTTTCGGGGTAACGACTCCCCATTTGTCATGGAGATTCCGCCCTACCGCCTCCCCACCGCACGGTCGGTACTAATCCACATGTGGGATAAGGGGTCGCAATATCTGCGCAAGATGGGAACGGTGATCCTTGTGGCAGCTATCCTCATCTGGGTACTCGGCTACTTCCCCCGAAGCACTAGCCGCGATGCTGAATTTGAGACAAAGCAGGCCGCAGTGGAGGCTTTACTCGCGCAAAAGGGCAACAACCCCAGCACTGAAGGGCAAAATGGAATGGGCACAGAATATCGCACCACGCCCACGAATAACCCTCTCAATGATTCAGCCCTAACCGCGGAACAAAACGGTAGTTCCAGCACCACGCCCCCAGCAGATTCCCCAGATGATGGAACTCTCGCAACATCCGCTAGCCATTACGATTCCCTAAGCCCCCAAGAGCTCGATTCGGTGAAAACAGCCCTGGAGTATGAATGGGAAGAGGTGCGCAAGCAGAACTCCTTTCTCGGGCGAGTGGGTAAATTCATAGAACCCGGCATCTACCCACTAGGCTTTGACTGGAGGATCGGCATTGGGCTACTAAGCGGAATAGCAGCTAAAGAGGTGGTGGTAAGCACGCTAGGGGTTCTCATAGATGCTGGCAACGACCCCGAGGGCAATGAGGCCCTGCTAACCGAGAGGATAGAACGGGCAACCTACGATAACGGAGAACGCATCGGCGAAGCTCTTCACCCCTCTTACCACCCTATCGCTCCTGCTGTTCGTGGCGCTCTACGTACCCTGCATAGCGGTAATTGCGGCCATTAAGCGTGAATCGGGTTCATGGCGGTGGGCTCTATTCTCTGCGCTCTACACCACTGGGTTGGCCTACATAGTATCGCTAGTGGTGTACCAAATAGGGCGGCTGCTGTAGGAGAACTGCCCCTGTTGCCCGGCTATGGGTAAATCTGTAGAATACCCACACTCTGCCTGCACATACGACACTGCCTGGGCATAGTTCGCCCTCCCTCCCATATAAGCGCGCAACGGGAGATGCCCGATTGCAACTCCGCACGCCAGGCTGCCAATGAGAGTAAAAGGAGAGTGGTGCAGCATTCCAACATTTTCTTTTGTTCCTCTTTTTTAGTACCTTTGCCCAAGAAATAGATACGGATATGAACACGACCTACACGGTTATCCTCTGGGTAATCATAGTAGCAGCCATAGCCTTTGTGGTATGGCGCATAGTGCAAATGGCACGTGGGAAAGGTGGCTGTGGTTGCGGGTGTTGCAGCGCTAAGGGACCCTCTCCTCAAAAATCGGAGGACTCCGCGCCGTCGGGGGTGCAGTGCCGCCTATACGTAAATAATATGCACTGCCATAACTGCGAGCGCACTGTGACTACGGCCATAGAGCAGGTGGAAAGCGTGCACGGCGCCGCGGCAGACCACGCAAGCGGGCTGGTAGTATTCCGCTACGATGGGCGCGAAGAAACGCTAGAAAAGGTAAAGGCCAAGCTGGAGGAGGTCGGATTCCCGTTCGACCGAATGGAATAGCGGCTGCGCGACACTACCATGCGGTATCGGCGCGACCTCGGGTATCTTGGCACAAACTACCACGGCTGGCAGCGGCAGCCCAATGCGCACACTGTGCAGGCCGAGGTGGAAAACGCATTAAGCACTCTACTCCGATGCCCCGTGGATCTAGTGGGAGCCGGGCGAACCGATACGGGGGTCCATGCGTTGGGCTATGCTGCCCACTTTGACTACAACGGTGCTATAGACAGCCCAGCCAAGTTCTGCCATGCGCTAAATGGTATCCTCCCTGGTAGCATCGCTATTCACAGCCTAACGGAGGTGGATGGCGATTTTCACGCCCGTTTCAGCGCCACCAGCCGGCAATACATATACCTCATCAGTCGCGAGAAGAATCCCTTTCTCTCCCCCTTTGCCTACCAGTACACCGCAGAACTCGATTTCGCCAAACTAGAGGCTTCTGCCCGCCTGCTAGAGGAGACCTCAGACTTCGCAAGCTTCTGCAAGGCTGGGAGCGACCAAGGTACTACCATATGCAGGGTCGCCACAGCCCGCTGGACCCAGGAGGAGGGGCTATGGAAATTCAGCATTACAGCAGACCGATTCCTGCGGAATATGGTACGCGCCCTGGTGGGTAGCATGCTGCAGGTTAGCTGCGGACACTGGTCGCTGGCACGCTTTAGGCAGGCTATAGATGCGCAAGACCGCAGCCTAGCAGGTCCCTCT
>JABCOB020000153.1 GCA_013333835.2 Bacteroidia bacterium | reverse complement strand
TGTGGTAGATGCCGAGGGCAATGTGGTGAAGGGACGTGTAACGCTAAACAAGCCTACGCCAGCAGGGTTTACTATAGCCAGCATTCCCGTGAACTCCTCCAATGCCGATAACCTAGTAAATGGCAACACCATAACGGGGCAACGGGTGCACTACGACTTTGCCACCAAAACCCTCACCCTACAGGGAGCCACGATAGATGGAGGCATCACCGCCAACGAGATGGACTTCCCTTCAACTCTCACTATCAAACTGCTAGGGGCCAATAGGATAACCTCGCAGGGTGATGGTTTCGCTGTGCCCAAGCTCCGCATTACAGGGGCTGGCACCCTAACCGTGAAGAGCAACTCCAGCGCGTACAAGGGCGATGCCTACGCCTACAACGGGAAAAGCCTCATGATAGATGGTGGCTGTACGGTAGAACTTGAAGGCGACACCTATGGCATAGAGGGTAACGGGGCTACGCTCACCGTGAACCAAAGCACCCTCAAGGCCAAGGGCGGAGTGTATGACATCGACCTAAGCGAGTACTCTGGCTGGGATGATTGCACGCTGAAAGAACCCGAAGGGGCAAAGATAACCGAGGAAGACGGCACCTACAGCGTAACGAAAGATGGCGAGCTGGTGGTAGAAGAGTGGGTGGTGTTTCGGCCTGCCACGCCTGCGGTCTACTACTCCTACAGCCTCCAGACGACACCTGCCGAAGCCTCGTTGCTCGTGATGGACAATGAGGGCTCTGAATACAAGGCTGGCGACCCGATCCCCGCGGGCACAATCCTCACGGTGAAGGCCGCTGAAGGATGGGAGCTGAAGGAGCTGAAAGTGGCTGGCGAGGATGTGACGGCGCAGGCGGTGAAGGGCATCTACACCTTCACCCTCTCCAACGATACGGAAATCGTAGCAACGTTCAAGGCCAAAGGGCAGCCCGGGCAGCAATTCACCCTATCCTTCGTGCAGCCGTCCAACGGCGCGCTAAAAGTGCTGCGCAACACCGACGAAGTAGAATCTGGCAGCAAGCTGGATGAAGGCACAGAGCTAAAGGTTATCGTCACCCCGAGCAATGGCTACGAGCTGCAGGCGCTCACGGTGGCCGGCGTGGATGTGACGGCGCAGGTGGTGAATGGCATCTACACCTTCACGCTCAAGGCTGACACCCAGATAGCGGCAACCTTCAAGGAGGTGAAGAAGAACATCATCAACCCTGTAGAGAGCTCGTTGCTCGCCACGCTGGAGGTGTACCCCATCCCCTTCCACAGCGAACTGCACCTGCAGAATGCCAGCGAACTACAGCACCTGTGCTTGCTGAACTCCGCAGGGCAAGAGGTGGTGCGCCTAAGGCACAATGGGAGCAACATGCTGATTCTACCGACTACCGACCTCCCAGCAGGACTCTACATCCTACGCCTCTCCGACAGGCAGGGTGGCACACGGACGCTGCGGGTGGTAAAGCGGTAACAGAACTTCAAATTGCAGAAAAAGGGGGAGGCCTAGCCTCCCCCTTTTTTCTGCAGCGATGATTCCCCAGAATCCTTCAAATGGGAACACCAGAATAATGAGATTCTGACCTCTTTGCGCTTTGCCTCGATGCTGCGTTCAGTATCGCCATTACCCCTCTCGCATCGCGCTCTTCTGGGTATCCTCAAATCGATTCTATAAACCGCACCACGGCATCACGATCCGCCTTAGGTAGCATGCGGAATTTCTCCACTGCCCACCGAGCATCGCTCTGTGCACCACCATGCCACATTATGGCTTCCAACGGCCCCCGGGCGCGGCAATCGTGCAGACGATCATCATAGCCTGTAACCAGCCTGCTTAGCCCTCGGCCCCATAGAGGCGTGGTGCGACACCACCCTGTGCGAATATCGTTTACCATGTGGAGCTGGTGCTGGACAAGGTCAGTGTACGGCCATATTTTCTGGTATGGGTAGCGGGGAAGCCCTCGGCCAATGTGATTGTAGGCCCCGTAGGGATCGTACACCTCATCAGCCCCTGTAGTCCAAGTAGGACGGTGGCAACTAGCGCAACCTATTTTACCGAATACCTCTTTGCCGCGCAGCACCTCAAAGTCATCTTGATCCCTTGCCGCCGGCACCGCTAGCCCACGGATCCAGACCATAAGCTTGTAGAACTCTTCACTGTTCATCTCTGGAGTGATATTCTTATTGGTTAGGTAGTTATAGATATCCTTCTCCACATTTCCAGTCCTATTCTCTGCGGGGAATAGCGCGTAGAATCTCGCCTGCACTTCTGGATCTTTACTGGCCGTAACCGCGTACTCAGTAGGAATGTAATTATAGCGGAAGGCAGGGCTTACCACGTTGGTTACTTCCCAGAGCGAGACGTTGGCCTGAAGGCTGGTGACATCGCAAGCATAGTCGAACCTGTAGGGGAATCCGGCCTTATCCCTTTTCACATCGCTACCATTCCAGAGGGCAGGATTCAACCGCGCCCCCTGCTTCGCCTCCCTTGCATACTGCGCCTGAATACTATCGCCAGGTATAGCATCGAGAAGGCAAGCACCGTAGAACCCAATGGTGGACTCTAGGGTTATATCCACATCGGCCAGCGAGAGCGGTTGCCCGTTGTGCTGCAGTCCTCCATAGAAACAGTCGTTGTCCACTGTAACCTCTGGGTAGATGAGGCTATAGCGCTCTCCATCGGGGAATGTGTTATTCCAATCATCGGTGTAGGGTAACCAGTTGATATGCACCTTATCCTCATAGAACATTGGCTTGAAGGGGGGGACGGCCATCGTCATGGGTACAGCCCCCATCGAAGAGACCAGCGTCCCATCAGACTTCGTGGTCACGCAGAGCAGGTAGGCATTGCCCATCCTACTGGATTTGTAGGTGCTTTGCCGGCTACCGTGCCCGTAGTTCGGGTGGCAATGCTGGCAACTGATACGGGCGTAGAGTGGCCCCAATCCAGACCGTGGTTTCGTTTCTACACTCCAAGCATGCTCAAAGAAATCCTCCCCATCATTGAAATCGTCCTCAAAACCTCCCTGTTCTATGGCTGGGGTCGATTGCTCAAAAGCATTGCTCGTGGTGGTGAAGACCGTCCCTAACCTACCCCCCGAATAGTATTCATCGCGTAGCTCATTGGGCTGGGAGACTGGATTGGAATCCAAATCGTGCTGGCAGGATGGGAGTGCTACTAGCACGAAACTAATGGGTAGCAGTAGATTAAAAGTCTTCATAGCAGTAGCAGTTTTGTAAAATCAGGGCAAACCGATACGGGAGTGCCCATACCGATTTGCCCTGTAGGTTCCGCGAGAGCTATTTTTCAGCCAAGGCTTCCTTACCCGCATCTAGCGCGGTTTTCAGCGCATCGCAGGCATCTATAGCGGTTTTCACCTCCGGCTTGGTGAAGTTATCCTTGAACGGGGCCGGGCAGGCTTTGATGGCCGCAAACGCCTTGTCTATAGCACTGCGGATAGCCTTATCCTTTTCAGGGGCGTTCTTCTCCAGGAAACTCGCCAGGGAGTTGGGTTCTGGAGCCGTAGCATCCATTTTGCCGAAGTAGCTGGAACGAATCGAAATGATGTTATCCTGAAAATCTACCAGGGAGTTGTGGGCATACGGCGACTCTATGTAGTTGATATCCTCGCCATTATACGGCTTCCCCATCTTCTGCGCGCCGACTTCATCCACTATGCTGGACATCCCCTCAATGATCTCTTGACTGCCCTGAACTACCGATTTGTAGATAGAACCCGCCTGCCCTGCCAGTTTCATCTGTTCGCCAAAATTGTCAAAGATCTCATGATCGGTATCCTCTAGGATCTTATTCTCAGCCTCAGTCCCTTCACCCTTCCATGCGACCTTTAATATGACCGTGCTTACGTATAGATCGTTTGCCACTGCAACGGCGAACTTCAGTTCCTTCTTCAGCTGCTCGGTGACTGAGGACACATCGCGCGGCTTACCGTCACGGAATATGATGTACTCTAGACCGTGGAAACCGACAACACCCGTATTGAGGTTGCCCACCGTTTTCTCCACATCTTTCATGAGCTCCTCGTTATCGAGAATGGCCTGCAATGATGCGGCATCCACTGGCCAAGTATCGATATGCGGGTCGATGCTGTACTTCTTGGCCGCCCCGAACAGGAACGCCTCGCTCCTCTCCCACAGCTCACGGGCTATGAACCACTGGTCGCAGGCAGCTTTGATATTGGTAGCATTCACATCCGCCTCCAGCGCAATTACGAGGTCGTCCAGTTTCTTTGCTGCCGCTGCAAGGTCTGTGTAGGTGGGGATCACCA
Organism: Bacteroidia bacterium; assembly: GCA_013333835.2. Classification (GTDB taxonomy): domain Bacteria; phylum Bacteroidota; class Bacteroidia; order Bacteroidales; family CAJPTX01; genus Bacteroides_D. The sequence goes on along the minus strand of JABCOB020000153.1, from coordinate 6,679 downwards.
CCTTGTCCACAAACTCCGCGTTGGCAGCCTTGAGGGCAACCTCTCGCGCATTCTCCGTCTGCTCTTCGCCACCGCCCTTCTTAGTGTCCTTCTCGCACCCTGTCAGGGTAATCATGCCACCTAGAAAACCGACTACTAGCGAAGCCATTAACATTCTCTTGATCATCATGAAACTCTCCTTGTAACTTTAGAAAACAGTTTGGTTAAGCGTCTAATCCCTAAAGGAAAAATCCAGAGTAGGCGATGCCCAGGGTAACAGAAGGCTCATCGTTGAACGGGGCCTTGTACTTGCGGTATGAGTACTCGGCCTTTATCACGATCTGTGGCAGCGGGTAGTAATTGATACCCCCTGCGTATCGGTACTTACCGCACCACTGGAGGGCAAGCACAGCAGGTGCAGTCTTATACATGGAATTGTAGTACTCGGCATGCCCAAAGAGATAGAATTTCTGCTTGGTGGCCAGGCTGGGGATGAGAGAGAAAATATCATACCCTAGCTCTACAGAGCCGACAATGGCATCTGAGGCCACGGGCGTCCGGGGCGAGGGTGCCCCCTTTGCCATGCTATTGCGGTTGAAGCGCGTAATCTCGTAGCTATCGGTCAGATGCGCGTAGTCAAAATTGCCGCGGGCTACCACCCCGAATCGGTCAAAATGGAAATCGAAGGCCCCGATGTAGACATTCCCCTTTTTCTCCTTATAGCGCGTATTCTTGGTGAGCGAATTGTGGAAACTCTGCCCAGCATAGCCGCTAAGCCCAACCCGCAGCCCAAAGGGCGCATAGTAGTCGAAACGGAGTGCGCCAGCATACGCATTGGCGATCTTAAATTCGTAGGGCGACCCCGCGCCACCATGTATGAATTTCTCGGCCCCGAAACGATCAGCATCCAGCCCGGGAACAAATACCGCCTCGTAGCGGAAATCGCCCAATCGCCCCCAGAGCGATGCGCCCGTTTCATGCCAAGTACACGGCAGAATTGTATATTCACCCTCCTGCCTGTAGGCCGTGAAAAACTCCAGCGGCAAATGATGCTGGTTGGTAAGCCCTACCGGCACTATAATATGCCCAAGCCGAAGATTAAGGCCCGGGTAGAAGCTCTTCTGCAACCAGAACTGCTCCAGAGCCACCTCACCGCCCCGTTCCACCTCTCGCTCGTATTCTCCGCTCTCCTCCGCCTCCAGCTCTATCGCACTCTCAGTACCGCCATGCTCAAATTCTATCTCCATGCCGAGCGTCCAGTCTCGCCCAAAGTCATACCCAAGGAATATGACTACGTGCGGTAAATCGGCCCGACCATGACTCTTGTCGTCTTTGTACTGATCGGGATGCGTGTAACGCTGCCAAGCATCAGAATAGAAATTCCGAGACATCATAGCCTCCCCATAGCCTCCCACCGAAAGACGCGAAAGGTATGGACGTTGCGGCAATACCGTAGAATCCGTTCCCTCTTTCCCAACGGGCTGCTGCGCCATTCCCTGCCCCGATGCAAGAAAAAGCAGTACCCACAACACGGCCATAGACAATCGGGCAAGCCTCCAACAGCGTACAAATCTCCCCATGACGAGTAGCATCTCCCCCTTTTTACATTCTACAAACGACACATTCAACACTCTAAATCAAATGCAAAATTAGTAGTAATCAGACTATTAAACACTAGCCAAATATGGGTATTTTTATGTGGATTTGTTACAGATAAATGGGGGAGGCTCTCCGAAAGGATCTCTGCAAAACCCACATAAACGACTCAGCACGCCGCATCGCTACGGTCTCCGATAAATTGAATCGCCAGATTAAAAACTATTTACCCACCAGAAGGAGAAAGCCCCCTATGAAAGATGGAACTCATACGGGGCTTTTACAGAGTTTATCTTCCTTAGATTCACCTAGTTGTACGCCCTTGCGTGCAAAAAGAAACGGGCGGCAACCGCATGGAGTGGTCGCCGCCCGCCAACAAGTACCGAGACTTCTACTGCTTCACGAGCCGAAGGGTGCGATACCTCCCAGAGCCTTCCAGCCGCAGGAGGTACGTGCCAGCAGGCAGATTCTCAGTGGGTATATACACTCTGGTTCGCCCCTCTAGCGTCTTGCAGTATACTGCATTGCCAAGCGCATTGAATAGGGTAACCCTCTCCACTCCAAGAGACTCTGTTATCACCAGCTCGGCCGTGAACGGATTGGGCATAGCTTGCACGCTGCCTAAGGGCGAATCGTCCCCTACCGATGTAACCCTCTTGGTAAGCACCACGGCTATTGCCATATCTTCATCTTTCATGAGCAAGCTCCCCTCTTTGGTCTCGTAGCCACCCTTGGCCACCTTGTACTGGTAGCTCCCCGCCCCGAGCAACGTGCTAGCCTTTCCCGCAGCATCAGTTTTCAGCACCTCCTCGCCCAAGGTAATACGGGCATTTTTAATGGGCGAAGTCCCGTCGGTAACCGTGAATGTAATCGTTTTCCCGAGTTCTAGCAGCACCGGCTCGGTCATTTCACGCGAGGCTGTAAGGTTACCCGTTACCCTGCTGTAGTGCCAAGCGAACACGGTATAGGTGTGGTCGCCCGCCGGCAGTTTGAGCACCGCAATCCCTTTCTCATCTGTGGAACCCGCAAGGTCGCCGACCGCTATTTTTGCCGATGCTACTGGAGATTTCCCGTCGGTAACCTGGAAGGTTATGGCAAAAGCCTCCCGTGCCATCTCTACGGACACCTTTTGGTTATCCACTCCCAACGTGATCCGCCCAGTAACCGCGGTATAACCTGTACGGGTAACCGAGTAACCGTAATTGTGCTGCCCGAGAAGTGGGATCTGCACCTGCCCGGTAGTATCAGTCACCCACTTCTCATCGGCTATCCGTACCTGTGCACCAGCCAACGGTTGCCCACCAGCTGTAACCACGAAGGTAACGGCGTAAAGCCTGCGCAACTCCACTACTTCCGTAACCCCTAAGTCGCTAACATCTATCGACCCTGCCGCCTCCTGGTAATCAGGGTGCTGGATGGTATAGGAGTGCTGCCCTGAGGGAAGCTGGAGCTCAAGCTCGCCATTCCTGTCCGTTTTCCCCGTTTGGCCGTATGCCGCAATCTCAGCACCTTCTACCGGCCTCCCGCTGTTGGCTTCCTTCACCCAGAAGGTTACCCTCTCAGGCCGGCGAAGCACTACGGTAACCGTGTGGGTAAGCGATGAAACCGAAATTCTAGCACGCTCCGTAAAGTAGCCCTCCTTGCGCACGGTGAAGCTGTAATCGCCCTCTAGCTGCGCGGAGGTGGTGGCCTGCCCAGCATTATCGGTACTGAGCGTCTCGCCATTCACCTCTATTGCTACCCCTTGCAATGGGGCTCCACCTATATTCACCACCGTAAATGTTACTCGGTGGGCATCTACCCTGGCAAAAGCCGCAATCAGCGTGGTGCTAGCCTGCACATTGGTCATGGTACGCCCCGGGTGGGTATCGCCATCGTCTAACCACTTCTGGAAACGGTAGCCGATGTTAGGCACAGCCACCACCTCCTTGGCATCAGCACCCTTAGCCACTTCCTGCGCCTGGGTTGCACTTCCCTCCACCAAGAAAGTGCCGCCCGCAGCTGGCAATGCTTGGTAGGCAATAACAGCCTTCGTCGTCTCGCGGAACAGCGCCCTATAGGTCACGCCCCTGTAGACCCCGAAGTCATCATAGCGAATCGCGGGATCTGTAGAACCATTATCCCAACGGACAAACTCATACCCCTCATTGGGCACAGCCTCTATATCATCGGGCTGCGTGCCCACCTTTACCTCCTGGGCCCCGCTGGGTAATGGATCAGGCGTGTCGTTTTCGTACACTATCTGGAATTTACCCCCTGCAGCAGGTTCTGCTACGTATGCCAGCCGAACCGTCTCGTTGTTCGCACGGCGGATGCTCACATTGTCCAGCTCCACCGCGTAGGCCCAGCTATCCATATATTTCCATCGGAACTGCACGGTCTGTTTGCCCGCAAGCTTACCAGGCATTACGAAAACCGGCGAGCTGTACACCGACTCCCCTTCAGCCTCCGTATCCTTCGGGTAGGCCTTTATTGCCACCCAGGGATCGTTGTCGGTCTGCATTTCCAGCCAGAGTGCACAGTCAACCAGGGTCTTTATTCGCACCTTTTGCTGAATGAGAATGCTTCCAGAGCCGCCGGCAATCTGATACTTTGGGGTGTAGAGATACGACTCGGTTTTAGATGCTATGCCCTTCACGCTGCTATTGCAGTAGGCGAATGAACCATAGAGAGGTTTAAGGCCGCTCTGGGCAAACTTCGTAACGCCCCACGGGTTATCATCCTGCATGCTTATGGTGTACCAGCCATCGCCCAGCGAGCCGTTCTCAAACTGGTTAGCATCGGGAAGTGTGTAGTACCTGCCAAACAGTGCCGTCACCTCCATGCTACGCTGCACATGGGCATCAGTTCGCTTCAGGGTGGTTACCCCATCGCTCCAGCCTGCAAAATAGTAATCAGAGTTCAGCGGCTCTACCTCTACTTCCTCCCCGCTAGCATCGTAGCCTACCGTCTGGTTTGCGGTAGAGGGGGCACTTTTCAGTTTACCGCCCTCACCCACGTTGTAGATAAGCATGTAGAGCTCTGGTGCGAATTGTGCAGCCACTTCAAGATTGTCCGTGCGAAGGGTAGCTACACGCTGCGCCTCTTGCATCCCATCGCTCCACTGGGTGAATTTATAGCCAGGGTTAGCCACCGCTAGCACAGCTTCGCCATGGCTGCTGGGCGCTACCCGCTGAGTGGCATTGCCTGCTATCCATCCTTGGGCAGCATTGGCAGTATACTTGAGCTCTAGGGTGGCGGCGCCTAAAAAATACTTTTCATGCGCACCGCCCTGCCCGCTCCAAGTTGTTTCGTTTATAGGGCTATAGCCATCCTTAAGCACACGTACCGAACATTGAACCAATGGCTTAAGATACCACACGGCCATACCTTTAGCATCTGTTTGCTTGGCCTCACCGTTCACTATTACCGTGGCACCCTCCAAGGGGTTCAAATTAGCCAGATCTCGCACCTCCACCATGAACGGGAAAAGATTGCCCTTCACCACCTCAAACGCCCCGTTCAGCGGCGTAACCTCGTAGAGCTCGGTGGTGTACTTACTGCTGGCATCAGCCTCCACCGTGTAGCGCCCAACTGGGAGAATGGTGCCGAGCTCTACAACCTTCCCAGCGCTGTCCTTCACCGTAAAACAGCCCTTAGCCCTAGGATCTGGCATGCTCCAGGCATCGCTAGCATTCACCAGGGTGGCGTAGGTATATTGCAGCGCCATAGAAGAATCTATGGGGTACGCCCTCGGAGTAACGGATACCGTGATGGGTTTTCGGCCCACCGTTATACTCTTAGAGACCTCTGGGGCTGCTGCCCACACACTTCCGCCGGGCTGCGTAGCCGTAAGGGTTGCGCTGCCAGGCTTACCTATCCTCAGCATACCATCTGCCACGGTGGCTACGCTGGCATCTGAAGAGGTGAACGTGATGGGCAGCCCCGAGGTGGTACTCGCCCTTACCGCCACTGGCGCATCGCCGTAGGTGAACTGCGCTGAAGCCTGTTCCCATGCTATGCTCTGAGCCTGCGCTATCTGTACGCTGTAGTGCTTTCGTTCCCTATTGGCCGCCCACACCGTTAGCATTCGGGGGGTACTTAGGTCCAGCACGCTCACTCCGCTCTCCACGGGCTTCCCGAACGAGGTTACCGTTGCCCCTTCTGATAGCGTAAAGCTCAGCACGACCTTTGTGGGATCGATAGAACCGCCAGGTATGCCTATACGGCAATCTTGGCTCACGGGGCTAACCACCACATCATGCTCCAAGCCGCTGTTCCTCCTCTTCTCCAGGGTTAGGGAGAGCAAATCGCAATCTCGGGCAAGATCCTCCTTGTAGGTAAGCACCACCCTCTGCACCATATCGTGCCCAAAGAGGTTCGCCTTAGCCTCTATCGCCACAGGCTGGGAGAAATTGAAGACTGTAGCATCGGTAACCTCCACCCCGCTATAGGTAAGGGTAACCCCAGGCCACGCGGTGAATATCTGCCCTCGCACGCTGGCAGCATCCGTTCCCTTATCAAAGGTTACCGTGTAGGTATTAGCCCCCGTCTGCTGGTAATCGGCCTGGTGCTCAAAGTTGAACCGCCTTATAAGCCCCTTCACGGGTTGCCACATACCGCTATCCACAGCATTGAGCCGTTGAGGATCTTTCGCCACTATTAGCGCCACGCTGTCGCCCGAGAGGCTGTAGCGATTCTTTGGACCCTCATCAAAGGTGAATTCCGCAAGGCAGCCATTCGGGAGGCTTCCATCGGCATTCCGCACATACGCAAAGCTCTTGATCTGCCGTGGCCAAAGCGCAGATTCCCAAACCCTAAAGAGCTTTACCTGCCCATCGAATACCTTACCCAGCAGGAGGCGTGTTGCGCCGCTCCAGGTGAAGTACGGGGCATCCATACCCCCATCGTCCTCTAGCTGGCACTCCTTCCCGTCTATGTAGAGGGTTATCTTGCACTGCCGCTGGTAGGGTGTACGATCTATCCCCTTCACCACCACCGCGAGGTGATGCCACCGCCCGGGCGTTATGGCGTTCGCTGGCGTATTCACTATCATGTTGTCGCCCACCACCATAGCGATAGCATTGTCTGGTATCCCGCCATTCACTCGGTAGGTGGTGTGGAG
>JABCOB020000152.1 GCA_013333835.2 Bacteroidia bacterium | reverse complement strand
GCAGCACGCCGCCAACTACGAGACCTCGTGGGCACGGGCTACCAACCTAGGTATCTATGGCGCCGATCTTAGCTACGCCTCCACCTATGGCGTAACGTCTGATGTGCTCCACTACTACAAGGCCACCCTAGAGCTAAGCCGCGCGCTAAACCTAAAGCTCGACATGCTAGAACGCCTGGCGGCCCAGGAGGAAAACCAGCTGCAGAATAAGGATAGCCTTCGGGCCATTGCTACCCAGTCGATCTACGAAACCTACGCCTCGCTATGCACAAATGGGCAGTCTGAGGAGGCGGTGCTCTTCCTAGCGGGTGGCTGGCTTGAGGCGGTATACCTAGGGGCCAACATCGCAAGCCTAAGCCGAAGAAACCAGCAAGTGGTAGAGCTACTTCAGCAGCAGGAATCTACATTCCAAAGCATCATGCGTCTTCTGGATAGGTACAAAAAGACCCCTGCTGGCGAGGCTATGCTCACCATTTTCCAAGGTCTCCAACCGAGCTTTGAAGCGCTGCGCACAAAACCTGACACCCAAACCACGCAGACGCTCACCGACCAGCTAGAGCAGGCTCGCGGCAAGCTGATTGCGCAGTCCTAACAAGGGCAACCACACCCTCAAGCAATTTCCTGGTAAAATCCTACTTCAGGCCTGGATTTCGCCTGTTCCGTAAGCTGCCTCAGCGCGGTCAGTAAAGCCAGCCACACGGCAAAGTGCAGATGGCATGCCGCTACCACCCCTGCGGTATTGAGATGGTGCGTGCAGGGCTCTCATTGCTTGCGCCAAAAACGCTCGGTTAAAACCCGTTAAGAAGACATTGGACACTCCCAACGGCGGTACGATATGCCCAATCGCAATGCAACACGCTGGTTGTGACTCATTGGGTACTGGGGCAACGCAATATGCCAGTTGCGATACGGTATGCCATGCTGCAACCAGGAGATGGTGGCAGAAATCCACACGCTCTGCGCAACCAAGGGTGTCCAAATTTTCGCCCGTTGCCTCTATCTACCTCCAGAGTATGCTGAGCCCCCGTAGGCTGATGCACATATGGCTACTTGCGGCAAGCATCATGCCGTTGCTTTTCGCCTGCCAAGAACGTAACGCCACCACGCAGGCCGAACGTCTCAAGAGCCTAACCGCCGAAATGCTCGACCTCGACTCTGGAGTCTGGTACGCAAGCCACATGGTGGCCTTCAGCCCGTCGCCCCAAGTGGCCCTCTCGCTCATGGCAGACACTGCCCTACCCTTTGAGGCAGAGCTCATTTGGACTACCGACGCGAAAGAGATCGGGAACGATGCGCCTGCCAGCTCCTTTGGGCTGGGTGCCGTAAGCGCAGATTTCATGTACTGCGCCTACTACGGAGAAAAGCAGGTCTGCGGCGACCTCCTGCGCACACTGGGCAGCGTGGCCGAGACGCTGGGGCTAGTGGCTACGCTTACTCCCTGCCAGCTCGATAGCCTACGCACCCAATGGGGCTCTACGCAAGGGCCGCCCCCTAGGCTAGCACCACTGCTGCTGCGCGCTAGCCAACAGCTCTGCGATAGAGGGCATCCTGAACTCTACGCCATCATGTCGACCGCGGGCTGGCTAGAGAGTACCCGCCTCCTCGCAAACCTCGCCTACATGCACCCAAACCCACGGCTGCGCCGCCTGGTGGCCGAGCAACGGTTCACGCTGAAGGGCATCCTCGAGCTATTGGCCGGCTACGTATACCGAGTGCCGCTTGCCGCCAAGCTCTATGCGCAGCTCTCTGCGCTCAATGAGCTCTACCTAGGCGTACAGATAGCCTATGACTACGCCCCGAGCGAGGTAGACACCGCCGCCCACCTCACCACACTCCACGGCACCATGCGCATTGCCATGTCTACCCAGCAGCTACAGGCTATAGTTCAGCAACTCAACGGTATAATGGATGAGGAAAGGAGGCCATAAGCCTGCCAATTGCGGCCAACCTGGCACTGCACAGAAAGCCCACACCCCATGCGGTGATCCCACTTGTTTAGAGGTAGGGTAGCACATTGTGGCACTGCGCATCCCCACAGGTTTGTAACGAGTTCATCCCCTCTGTTCAACAGTCTAAAATTCCTAGAACAACCGTACTCTGAGAGCGTTGAAAAGCTCCCCCTCGGTGTTCAGAACGGTAGAATCAACGCTCCTCCCTTAGCATCTGCATGATGGCCTTCACTCCAGCAATCCCAGTATCTCTACGAGCCGTTGCGCTGCTCCTTCTACTACACGCCGCTAGCGCTCTGGCAGGGCTAGCGCAAACCTCGGCAGACCAGGTGCCACCAGAGCAGCTAGAAGCCCAATGCGCCGCACTGCTCGGGCCAGAGATGATACCCGATGGGCAGGAATTCTACCGTTCGCTGCCCATAGGAACACGCGCGGAGTGCAACCTCACCTTCTACGCTGGGCTTCGCTACCGGCTGGCCTTCTCGGTATCGCAGCCCGATGTTGCCATAGCCTACACGCTCTACGATAATGACCGGAAGGTACTTTTTGAGAGCAGTGGGTACGGCAATCCAGCCTGGTGGGATTTCCGTTTTGATGCTACCTCCACCTGCACCCTGTCCCTCTCGCTCATTTCCCGAGGCCGCCCTGTGGCAGGGGTGCGCTACGCCATGCTACGGGTAGGTTTCTGCCCTCCTACTAGAAAAGATGCCCTATGAGCGAGAGTGTACTACAGGCCCTTATGCAGCTTTTCGCCATAGTGGCGAGCGCGGCGCTAGAGGATGGTGAGGGGCGAGGGCGCGTGCAACGCAACACGGTAGAGCAATTCCTCAATCAGCAGATAGCGCTCAATCAGGTTGAACGTTACCTAGAGATCTACGATGCCTTCTACCAGCAGCACCTAGCACGGCAGCAGGCCAAACGGACCTCGTACAAGCATACATCATCCAGCTCTGTACGGGTGCTGCGTATTTGCGCGCAGATCAACGAAGAGCTACAGCTCAACCAGAAATTCATCGTTCTCGCCCGCCTCATAGAATTTGCCCGGCAGTCTGGCCACCGAATCAATAGCCTCGAGCGTGATTTTATCGATACCGTTTCCGATTCATTCTACATCACCCGCCAGGAGCTGGGAGAACTCATGGACTTTGCCGCCCCCGAGGAACTCCCCCAAGCCCCCCTCAAAGGGCAAACCAGCCTGCTGAGGATAGTGGATAGCACTGCCCGCACCCACGGGAGCACCGTGGGTAAAGTGCTGTACCACGAGCATCTGGGCGGGGAGATGTGGGTGTACCACGCCACGCGCGCTGGCATATACATGCTGCGCTACTTTGGCCGGCTGCAGCTCCTGGTGGGCGGTAGGGCTGCTTCACCCTGCAATCTCTACATGCTAAGCCACGGCGCGAGCATAAGGGTTGGGAACAGCGCCCCCATCTTCTACACCACCCTCGAGGGAGAGTTTGCCCCTGAAAGGTTCGGGCAACAGGTGTGCCTAGAGGTTAAAGGCATTGCCTACCAGTTTGCCGACGGAAAGATGGGGATACACCCCATGGGCTTCTCGCACACTGGCGGGCAACTGGTGGGTATCATGGGGTCTTCTGGCGCAGGAAAATCCACGTTGCTGAGCGTCCTCAACGGCAGCGCCCGTCCGCAGCAGGGCGAGGTCAGAATCAACGGCGTGGAGATCTACCAGGCACCAGAGCAGGCCGAGGGGGTAATAGGCTATGTCTCGCAAGACGACCTGCTGGTAGAGGAGCTCTCTGTATTCCAGAATCTATACTACAGCGCGCGCCTCTCCTTTGGGGGGATGCCCCACGAAGAGCTCGTAGCACGGGTACAGGAGATTCTCATCTCGCTCGGTCTCTGGGAAATCCGCCACATGCCCGTGGGGAATCCTCTCGACAAGCGTATAAGCGGCGGGCAGCGCAAACGGTTGAACATCGCGCTAGAGCTGATCCGTGAGCCCTCCATTCTCTTCCTCGACGAACCCACAAGCGGGCTCTCGAGCCGCGATAGCGAGAATCTGGTGGCCATACTCAAGGATCTGGCGCTCAAGGGAAAGCTCATCTACATCGTTATCCACCAGCCCCCCTCGGCCATATTCAAGATGCTCGATCGGTTACTGGTACTCGATACGGGCGGCTACCTCATATACGAGGGCAACCCGATAGAGGCGCTGGAGTACTTCCAAGAACAGGGAGACTACGTGGGGCTGCATGACTGCGAGTGTGCGCTGTGCGGGAATGTAACCCCCGAACAGCTCTTCGATATCATAGAAAACCCCGTGGTAGACGAGTACGGGAATGTAACTCGCCAACGCCGCCGCCAACCCGAAGAATGGGCAGCCTGCTTTGCCGCAACATCAAGATACTCAAGCTACTCCAAAGAGCCCCCTCCGCCCATTGAAGGACTTCGCCACAGCACCAGACGCCCCGGCTGGTTGGGGCAGCTAAGGGTGTTCACCGTGCGGGATGCCCTAGGCAAGATTGCCAACCGCCAGTACCTGATCATCAATCTGCTAGAGGCCCCTCTTATGGCGTTGCTGCTGGCCTTCCTCGTCCGTTATTTCGATGCCAGCTCGGGCGGCTACACCCTGCAAGATAACGTGAACCTACCCGTATACCTGCTTATGGCCGTGGTGGTTGCATTCTTCGTTGGGCTATCTGGCACCGCCGAAGACATAATCCGTGACCGAAAAATCCGAAAACGGGAGAGCTTTCTCAACCTGAGCTGGGGGGCATACCTAAGCGCTAAAATGGTGAATATGACCATAGTGTCTATCTACCAATCGCTCGCCTTCACGCTCATTGGCAACACCATAATGGGCATAGAGCCTGCCATGCTCCCCTACTACTGGCTCATACTGCTCGCGGTGTGGATGTCTGCCGGCACCCTCGGGCTGCTGATATCTGATAGCTTCAAGACCGTGGTGGCCATCTACATCCTGATCCCCTTCCTGGTTATCCCCCAGCTGATACTCAGCGGAATCATCGTGAAGTTCGACAAGCTGAACCCCGAACTCTCCAACCCCGCCGACATCCCCTGGTACGGTGAAGCCATAGTCGCACGCTGGGCCTACGAGGCACTGGCCGTACACCAGTTCAAGCAGAATGCGTACCAAGCCCCCCTCTACGGCTATGAGCAGGTAATGGCCCTGGCCGACTACAAGCGCAACTACTGGCTCCGAGCGCTCACAAGCCGCTGCAACACCCTGCTCGCCCCCAACGACTCCATACAGGCAATGGCCGACTGGGAGCTTATTCGGCATGAACTCCAAGCAGATGAAAATCCCGAAACCGGCTCTGGCATCAAGCTGGAAAAGGAGATCGACTGGCACGCTCCAACCCCTGAGAACGTGAAGCGGGTACAGCACCACCTCCAGCTATTGTCTGGCTTCTACGCCCGTCTCTACACCAACGGGAGTCGACTGCGCGACAGCACGATACGAATCCTCCAGGAGTACGAAGCAGCCCACGGGAGCAGCCTGACCCAGCTAAAAGCCAGCTGCTATAATACCGCCCTCGCCCGGCTGGTCCGCGCAAACGATGAAACAGATCGGATAGTGCTATACCACAACAGGTTGGTATGGCACTGCGACCCCATATTCCAGCTCCCCACCAGCCCTTGGCTTAAGGCGCACTTCTACGCCCCCTACAAGCGCTTGGGTACTCGCTACCTAAGCACCTACTGGGTGAACCTCGGCGTTCTCATTGCCAGCATCGGCATTCTCTACACGCTGCTGTACCTCCGTGTGCCGAAACGAATCTCCAGGAAAAAGTCAGTGGAATCAATATAAACTGTAAACATAATCCTCTGGCTACTAGCACACTAAAAGTTCTGTTGGATTTTTTGCATCCCCACCTGCAAACACCTAGCAGATGCCAAGCGTTACTATGCTGTACCGAATATTGCCAATGAATACTCCAATGAAGGCCGAATACAACAAGAAAGTGGCCGTGAGCTACGAGCTAACGGTAGATGGTAAGGTAGAGGATCGTGCCGATGAGAACAACCCGCTAGAGTTCATCCCTGGGCATGGACAGCTGCTGGCTGGCTTTGAGGATGCTATCCTAGGGCTAGAGCCCGGGCAGACCTTTGAGCTAACGCTCACCCCCGAGCAGGGATATGGCGAATGGGATGAACAGTACAAGGCCGAGCTCCCCAAGAGCATCTTTGTGATCGACGGCGAACTCGCGAAGGACATCCTAGTACCCGGCAACACTGTACCCCTTACCACCAAGGGCGGGCAGACCATGGTAGGCAAGGTAGTGGAGGTGAACGACGAGACGGTAACCATGGACTTCAACCACCCGATGGCGGGCAAAACGCTACACTTCACCGGCAAGGTGCTAGAGGTGCGCGAACCCACCTTTGAGGAGATCCAGGAGCTACTGAGCCGTAAGAGCCGGGGATGCGACTGCGGGTGCGACT
>JABCOB020000151.1 GCA_013333835.2 Bacteroidia bacterium | reverse complement strand
CTTCGAACCCTCGGTAGGCCTTCACCACCAAATAGTTACCGTGAGAATCGGTTTTACCCACTGGGAGTGACGTACCCGGCTTGATATTCTCGAGCCAAGGGTTCGTTTGCCCTGAGGCTGCGCCCCAGAGTCCCACTCCTACGGCCAAGAAGAGAAGCCATCGGGCCACACCTAGGCCTCGCCGGGCCGAAGCAGCATACCCTGCGCATCCTCTCTGCGGAGACCGACCGCCAGAGCGCTGCATCCCTACCAACCTACTCATTCTGGTTAGCATATCCGTAACATATTTATTTCCCATAGACAACATAGCGCAAATTCCCGTAGTATGGAGGGTTGAACCCCGTGCTAATCTGCATCTAAACCCATACCCTACCGGCTCTACAGAACGGTACAAATATAGTGCGAATAAATGGACTGACCCCCTCTGGGCGCGGCGAGATGGGCAAGACTATGACCAACAGCAAAAATCTAACGCTGAATATAGATGGTACGGGGGAGAACGGCGTATAATTTTTGCGCCCGATTTTGCCCATGCCTTAGGGTGCTGAAAATCCACCCGAAATGGTGCGGCACTCGGTCCCTCTAGCATTGCGCATTGAAAGGCCCCCCCACCAGCCCTACGTCCTCCGTACTTGCGCCGTACCATCGCCGTACCAACCAGGGATATCCGTCGCTGCATGTTCGGATTTCGCCTTAATGCGAAATCCGAAGATATAGCGACGATGGTACGACGATGGTACGGCGCAGAATAGGCGTAAAAAGGCCTCCCGTAATTGGGCGGCTAGCGCTAAAATGGCCAGGGACTCGCCTCCGGGTACCAGAACCCATCAAATGCAGAGAGGCACGGGTGCTAGGCTTGCACCCGTGCCTCTCTGCACGCTATAGAACCTATGGGGCCGCTCTATACCGCCGGTTTACTGCGTGATTTCTGCAAACCAGGGCGAGCACCCGCTTCGCTCGGCATTGCCCCTCCCTTTTTCACCCGATCTGCGCCCCCCAATTGGTGGCATTGCTTGCGCCTCGGTGAACTGGAGATTATGGCGTAATCCTACAGCATCGGGGCGTGCTCCCTACTGGCCGTCCTCATTGGCCATTTCGCGTATCTGCTGCGATGTACGCATGCTGCAGAATTTCTGCCCGCACATACTGCAGTAGTGCTTATTCTTATCGCTCGCCTCGGGAAGCGTCTCGTCATGGAACCTGCGGGCCGTTTCGGGGTCGAGCGCCAAGTGGAATTGATCTTCCCAGCCGAACTCAAAGCGACGTTTGCCCATGGCATTATCGCGGTACATGGCCGAGGGATGCCCCTTGGCTAGGTCTACCGCATGAGCCGTGAGCTTGTAGGTTATCACCCCCACCTTCACATCGTCCCTATTGGGCAGCCCCAGATGCTCCTTGGGCGTAACATAGCAGAGCATAGCCGTCCCATGCCACCCTATGAGCGCCCCGCCTATGGCTGAGGTGATATGGTCATACCCCGGCGCCACATCGGTTACCAGAGGGCCCAGGGTGTAGAAGGGAGCCTCATGGCATACCTTCTCCTCCAGCTCTACATTGATAGCTACTTTGTCCATTGGCACGTGCCCAGGGCCCTCTATCATCACCTGTACCTCCTTAGCCCAAGCGCGGCTGGCCAGCTCGCCCAGTGTCTCCAGCTCTGCGAACTGCGCCTTATCGTTGGCATCGGCTATCGACCCCGGCCGTAAACCATCGCCCAGCGAGACACCCACATCGTAATCGGCCAGAATATCGCAGATTTCATCGAAGTGCGTATAGAGGAAATTCTCCTGCTTGTAGAGCATGCACCACTTGGCCATTATAGCCCCACCACGCGATACTATCCCCGTTACCCGCTCTGCCGTATAGGGGATGTAGTCTCGCCGCACCCCCGCGTGGATGGTGAAGTAGTCTACCCCCTGCTCTGCCTGCTCTATGAGCGTATCGCGGTACACCTCCCAGTTCAGCGCCTTCACGTTACCATTCACCTTCTCCAGCGCCTGGTAGAGCGGCACAGTGCCTATGGGGACTGGCGAATTGCGGATAATCCACTCGCGGGTCTCGTGAATATTATCGCCGGTGGAGAGGTCCATCACCGTGTCTGCCCCCCAGCGGCAGGCCCACACCGATTTCTCCACCTCCTCATGGATGGTGGAGGTGATGGCCGAATTGCCGATATTGGCGTTGATCTTGGTGAGGAAACGCTTGCCAATGATCATCGGCTCCATCTCTGGGTGGTTGATATTGGCCGGCAGTATCGCCCTCCCAGCCGCAATTTCGCTCCGCACGAACTCCCCGGTTATCGGTTCTGGCATAGCCCCTCGCCCGTAGGCGTGGTGCATAGCCTCCATGTTCTGGTTCTCGCGTACCGCCACAAATTCCATCTCGGGAGTCACTATCCCCCTTTTGGCGTAGCTCATCTGCGTCACCTGGCAGCCCGGTTTAGCCTTGCGGGGCTTGCGGTGCACATGGGGAAACCGGAGGTAGTCTAGCCCCTTGTCGGCCAATCGCATACGGCCATATTCGCTGGAGAGTTCCTCGAGTTCTACCGTATCATTCCGCTCGGCAATCCACGCCTCACGCAGCCTGGGCAGGCCCTCGGTTATATCTACGAAGACCTCTGGATCTGTAAAAGGGCCCGAGGTATCGTACACGTACACCGGGGGATTCGTGATCTCCTCCCCGGGGCTAAAGCTTGTAGGCTCCAGGTCGATACGCCTCATTGGCACCCGTACCCGTGGATCCTTTTCGCTGGGGATGTACACCTTTACCGACCCCTCTATTGGTGCCTGCGTAATGTAGGCACAACAGTGCAATTCTTCCATTATACTTCTACCGAATTAACGGATTGATTATGCGTAAAACACCCTTTGCGGCAGGCGAAAACCCCTTGCCCGTATCTCCCCTCTTCACACCTGCACCCTCCTATTCCCTGAACCCAAGCTCTTCACCCGCCCTGCACCGCCGTCAGTATCACCACCTTATCACCTTCCTCAAGCCTCCTGCCGGGCCAGTCGGCCTGTCGTACCACTGCGCCATTCACCGCTATAGCCACACCGCCCTTGCCTACTAGCCCACGGGCCTCTGCAATATCGGCCACCGTACTCCCCGGCGCTAGAGCCAGGGGCTGCCCGTTCACCATGATCTCCATTGAATTCCTCCCAACTTCCGCTTTACAACATCCCTCTTTTCAAACGCCACCGCAAAGCATTTTGTTCTTTACTGGGCTGCAAATGTAGCGAAATTGCCCGAAATATCGCCATTTTCCCTACCTTTGCCCTGGTTTTTTATTGAAAATCTCTACTCTTATGGCAGGTATTGTGGCCATTGTAGGCCGCCCCAATGTGGGAAAATCGACCCTTTTCAACCGCCTGGTGGGCCACCGTGCCGCCATTGTCGACGAGCAGTCTGGCGTTACCCGAGACAGAATTTATGGGCGCACGGAATGGATTGGTACAGAGTTCTCCGTAATTGATACCGGGGGCTACGTGGCCAACTCCGATGAAATGTTCGACCGCGAAATCCGCAAGCAGGCCGAAATAGCCCTCCAGGAGGCCGACGTGGTGGTGCTGGTGGTGGACGTGCTAACCGGGGTAACCGACCTCGATAGCCAGGTGGCCCTCATGCTTCGCCAGGCTGGCAAGCCCACCGTGCTGGTGGTGAATAAGGTGGATGATAATGTGCGGAGAGCCGACGCCTACGAATTCTACAGCCTGGGGCTGGGCGATCCCTACCCCATATCGGCCATCAACGGCACGGGCACGGGCGAATTTCTCGACCGCGTGGTTTCGCTACTGCCACAAGGGGAGATAGAGACCGATGACCACCTCCCCCGCATCACCATAGTGGGACGCCCAAATGTCGGCAAGTCGTCTATGGTCAATGCCTTGGTGGGCGAAGAGCGCAACATTGTAACCCCCATAGCCGGCACCACCCGCGATGCCATAGGGTCGCGCTACAATAAGTTCGGCCACGATTTCATAATGGTAGATACCGCTGGCCTCCGCAAGCGCGCCAAGGTGAATGAGGACCTAGAGTACTACTCCGTAATCCGCGCTATACGGGCCGTGGAGCTCTCTGATGTCTGCCTGCTGGTGATTGACGCCACCCGCGGTTTTGAGGGGCAAGACCAAACGATCTTCGACCTTATCCAGCGTAACCGCAAGGGCATTGTGATAGTGGTGAACAAGTGGGATTTGATAGAGAAGAATACCCACACCACCGAGGAGTTCACCGCCCGCATACAGCAGGAGATAGCCCCCTTTACCGATGTGCCGATCTACTTCACCTCGGCCATCACCAAGCAGAGGCTTCTGAAGGTGCTAGATGCCGCCATAGAGGTCTACGAGCACCGCCGGCAGCGTATACCCACCAGCAAGCTCAATGAGGCATTGCTCCCGGCTATAGAGGCCGTGCCACCACCAGCAGTCCAGGGGAAATACATCCGCATTAAGTACGTAACCCAGCTCCCCACTCCCTGGCCCGCCTTCGCCTTCTTCTGCAATCTCCCCCAATACGTGAAAGCCCCCTACAAGCGCTACCTAGAGAATAAGATCCGCGAGGCGTTCCCGTTCCAGGGGGTGCCCATACAGATCTTCATGCGCCCCAAATAGCGCGCAGCCCCAGGGGCAAGGCCGCCATATAGCACTACAAAAAATTCCGTGCAACGTACTATGCCGCTGCACGGAATTCGCTAATCGCTGGTCTCCAATTCAAAACCAACTCTATCAGAAAAAGGGGGTTCTCCTAGATTCTCCCCACTGTCTCCCTATTCATGGAGCGGTATTCCCTGGTCTTAATTGCGCCCCCAAAGCTGTAGCTCACCGAGAAATTGAGCAGCAGTGGTTTGGGGTAGGTGTTCTCTATCACCTGGCTGCCCGGAGTTTCCTCACGGCTTCCAGTATTCGTGGCGATGATATTGTAGGCCTTTACCCCAAGGATCAATTTCCCCTTGAGGGTTACCCACTTAGCACCTGCTCCGAGGTAGAAACGGCGGAACGTGGTTTCATTCACATAGCGCTCTGCACTGGCCTCCTGCGCATTCACCTCCAGGCTTATGGTCTGCTCCCGGTTGAAGTAGAATGTGGCCGAGCCGTAAACCAGGTAGTTCCACTTGGCCGCCCAGCTGGGGAGCCCTGGTAGCTTGGTGCGGGAGGTGAGGTAGTAGAGGCTTGGGTAGAGCATCCCCTCAAACCAGAAGGCGGGGGTCCAGGTGTAGCGTCCCTGCAGTATGTAGAGCTGGGTGGTGGTGCCATTGAGCCACTCGGCACGGGTGATGCCCGTAGCGTGGTCCGTGGTGGAGATCTGCTCCATGCCGTTGGTGGTGATTCGGTAGGAGAACCCCACGTTCAGATTGTTGCGGAATGTGTAGGACAGCTGCCCATTCACAGCGTAGGCGGGCTGCAACTCAGGGTTACCCACCCAATACTGGTACTGGCTCTGGTAGAAAAGGAAGGGGTTCACGGCAAAGAACGAGGGCCGGCGGATACGGGTAGAGGCGCTCAGGCTCAGCACATGGTTCTCGGCAGGCGTGTAGCGGGCAAAGAGCGTGGGGAACAGGTTGTTCCTCAAGTGCCTAAAATCCTTTCCATTCCCGCTCTTCTGCTGCCCTAGCGTGTGGGTAACCTCATCGCGCAGCCCCAGTTTGGCAGTGAACTTGGGGTGTAGCCTTAGCATGAGGTCGGCATACGCCCCGGCCACGCCCTCGGTGTAGCGGAAGTGGTCATGCTGGTCAGGCAGATCTGGGCGGTCGCGGTAGTCGGTCTTGTTGTCGGTCTGGGCATTCACATAGCTTGCCCCCAGCTCGAGCCTCATACGCTTGCTGATGGGAAGCGTGAAATCCAAACGCGTGGAGAGTATGCCAGCCCCCCGATCGAGCCCGTTGCGGAAGCGGTAGGGACGAATGCCCTTAGCCTGATAATCGGCGCTGTGCCGAATGCTGTTCCATACGTAATCGGCCTCCAGCTCCACCTCTTGCCCACCCTCAAACTCCTTGGTGAGATGCAGGTTCGCATTGTGGCGCCGCACGGTGTAGCGGGCATCGTTATGGGCTGTATACTCCCCGTATGGCGCACCTCCTATAGCGATCCCGGTGTTCTGGGTGATATCCTCGTGCGGGGTGAAGTCAAGAAAGGCGTAGTAAGCACCCAGCTCCAACGATTGGGTGATACTATAGTCGCCGCCCACCTTGGCATTGAGGTAGTAGTTGTTGTTACGCTGCCGGGTTTCGGTTCTCCACGCCTGGTCTGCAAAGGTCCGCAGGGTAGTATAGTCGGTGATACGTGTACCCAGCCCAAGAGTCGCATTGGCGTAGAGCGAGAGGGCGTCCCGCTTGTACTTGAGGCTGAGCGCAGCATCATTCGTCTGGCCTATGGAGCTGTAGTGGTTATCGCTCACCGTGCCGCCGAAGTAGTCGGTGAGGCGCTTCCGCTCCACGATGTTGATAATTCCCGCATCGCCCTCGGCTGCGTACTTTGCGGGCGGTGTGGTCATTACCTCAATGGTTGCCACGTCGGCGGCCCTAAGGTTTCGGAGGTAGTTGGCCAGCTCCGCGCCCTCCATGTGCTGCTCGCGCCCATTCACCAGCACTATCACCTTTCCCTTGCCCACAGCACTCACATTCCCCTGCATATCCACCAGCACGCCAGGAGCATGCTTCAGGAGGTCGAGCGCATTGGTACTCGCCCTGCTCAGGCTGCGGGCATCCAGAATCACCCTGTCTACAGCCCTTGTAACCACAGGGCGCTTGGCCTGCACTATGGCCGCATCCAGCTCTGTATTCGAGGGTTTGAGGATGATCTTGGGCAGCTCGGTATCAGCATTCACCTCCATGGTTACCTCCTGCTCCTCAAAGCCTATGCACCGAACCTGAAGGGTATGTTGGCCCTCGGCAACCTGCAGGCTAAAAGCCCCATCGGCGGCGGTTATCGCGCCAACCCGCTGCAGGGTATCGGTAAGGCTCACTGTGGCGAACTCCACAGGGTAACCATTGCCATCCAGAACCTGCCCGCGTAGGGTGTAGTGAACAGAATCTTGGGCGAAACCCCGCACAGCTATCAGCAAAAAGATGTGAAAGATGGTGAATAGGTACATTTTCCGTCTCATTATCAGCCTATTTTTATTATTTAACCAGCATACTACCTTGCACAAACTAGATACAACTCAATGCTATCTACTTTGCATTGTACAGTACTATGACGGTGAAGCATAATGAAAAGTTACAATTCGCAATGAAAAAACAGGCAGGACTCACAGAGTCCTACCTGTTAACAATATGATTTCAAACTAGTTGACTTACCTGAAAAGGTGCACAAAACCCTTGTACTCTGCCCCGTTGAACTGCTTACCGTCATACCCATTGGCCTGGATCACGTAGAAGTACACACCAGTGCCGCACTCTGCGCCATCGTTGTTGCGCTTGCCATTCCACCCTGGCCAGCGGAGGGCATCGCCACGGTAGCGGTAGAGGGTTTGCCCCCCACGGTTCATTATGGTGATGGTGAAGTCTTTCACAGCCCGCACATTCTTCTCGGGCTCTAGGAACTTGAAGAGGTCATTCACCCCATCCCCATTGGGCGAGAAGACATTCGGGATAGCCTGGGTGGAGATAAGGGAGGAGTCAACCTGGATCACCACATTGGAGGTGTCTGTGCAGCCCGAAGAGGTGTTCTTAGCCCGAAGGACCGCGGTATAGTTGCCCGCAGAGAAGATCTCATAGCTAGGGTAAACCTCCAGGAGCGAGGCCGCAGCTACGCCTTGGTGGAAAATGGTGTCTGCCCTACCCTCGCGCACCGCCCGCCGATCATTCCGCACGGTGAAGTAGAGGGAATCGGCATTCTTCCCCTCGCTCCTGAGCCTGATACGCAGGGGCGACTCCCCCTTGGGATGCGCCCCCATACCGCTCCAGGCTGGCGGTTCGCCAAGGGGCGATTTATCCACATCTATCGTCAGCTTAGCCTGCACCGCCACCGGGGGGAGCTTATCGGTTTTCGCCTCTAGCACCCTTCCGAACACGTTGGTCACCTTGAGGGTGTAGACCCCAGAGTCTGACGGCGGAGGATCGGCTATGCGGGGCGAATGCCCATGTAGATCCAACAGTCCTTTGCCCTCCTTCCCCCACTCCAGCTGCTTGAAGTAGGCCTGCCCTAGGTCTGGTATCTCGCGGGGCCGTGGCTGGCTGAGGTCGTAATATATGAATTTATCGTAGCGAATGGTCTGGAAATCGGGCGAAAATTCAGACTGAAGCTGTAGCCCATTGCAGCCGTTGTCTGCAAGCACCCTGAGCAGCTTCACGTCGTCGGCAAAGAGCCATACAGTGCGGTAGAGCGTGTCTGACCCCTGGATAGAGGCGACCCGATACCCCCCAGGCTCCATGACGCTAAAGGTGTGGCTATCAGCATTCGATACCGAATCTATCCTCTTGAAAGACCCCTTCCGACCTCCCGTATATACCCATCGGCTCAGGATGAGTTTCGTGGGGACATTGCCACCCCTCCAAGCCTGCAGTTCCGCGGGGTTATCCTTATCTATCGCCTTGGGTATAATCCATATAGTATCCTGCTGATTGCCCTGAGCGTAGCGGGTGAGCGTGTCGAACGTTGCCCCTACTGGTTTAAGGTATAATTGGGCGAATAGCGCACGAGGGATCAGCACCAACAGCGTGGATACGAGCAATATACGAACTATAAAAATGTGCAAATACAGCCTTCTGCCCATGTGCGTAGCATGTAGATATTGACGGACGAAGGTAATGAAAATGGAGGGAATGGCAAAATTGAACCGCCCAAGCCGCCACGGGACTGGGCGAATGGCTGTTGCCCGCGCTCTCCACACCTTCTGAAGGAGATCGCTGAAAAAGTCCCTTGAGGGTTCAATCTTCGGGCTATAGTAAAATTTTTGTAGGAGCTAGTAAAAGCGTAACTGTTGCCGAGCCCCCAATAGGCAACGTCGCAAAAAGGAGCCCCTAAACCCTATGCTGCGCAAGGCTGTTAGGCCCGATGCCGCACCGCCTGAGCATCGCCGAAGGGCGAACATCGAAAAGAGGCCAACGTGGCGAGATACCGCATTGCTACAGCCCTTTCACGGCCTCCTCCACCGCGGCCTGTAGCCCCTCGGCATTCTTGCCCCCGGCCTGGGCAAAACCCGGCTGTCCGCCACCGCCCCCCTGTATGTGCTTGGCAGCCTCCTTCACCAGCCTCCCAGCATGGTAACCCTTGGATGCCACTAGGTCCTCTGCTATTCCCACCACCAGCGAGGGTTTCCCCGCATCTACCCCACCCAGCACCACGGCCACATCAGGCCCCATAGCGCGGATGGCCATCGCGAGTTCCTTCAGATCGTCTGGCGCAGTACCCTGTAGCAGCGCCCTTACCAGCAGGACGTTACCGCGCTTTTCGGCCGCATTGAATAGCTCTTTGGCCTGCTGCTGGAGCTGCTGCTTACGCAGGCCCTCTAGGCTGTGCTTAAGCTCAGAATGCTCTGCCATTAGGCGTTGCAGCGCGCCGAGCGGATTCCCCTGCCCGCGCAGCAGACCATCTATTTCCTGCAGCTGCGCATCCATCCCGTAGTCTCGCTGCTCGGCCACACCCGCGCATACGGCCTCTATACGGCGTACCCCTGCCGATATGGCCGACTCTGATGTGATGCGGAACAGCCCAATATTCCCCGTATTCTGGACGTGCGTACCGCCGCAGAGCTCCAGCGAATCGCCGAACTTGATCATCCGCACCCTATCGCCGTACTTCTCGCCGAACAGCGCCATTGCCCCCTTAGCCTTCGCCTCCGCTATTGGGATACTGCGGAACTCCTCTAGCGGCAGCGCGGCACGCACCATACGGTTCACCATCTCCTCCACCCGCCTCAGCTCTTCGGGCGTAACCTTCTGGAAATGCGAGAAATCAAAGCGAAGATGGGTTGGCTCCACCAACGATCCCTTCTGCTCCACATGCGTGCCCAGCACCCGCCGTAGGGCAAAGTGCATAAGGTGCGTGGCGCTATGGTGGCAGGCAGTGCTAAGCCTATCCTCCGCGTTCACCGCAGCATGGAATTCAACCTCTGGATCATCGGGAAATCGGTCGGCCACACAGATCGGGAGCCCGTTCTCCTTAATGGTATCGAGCACCCGAACCACCTCATTGGCAGAGGTTAACGTACCCGTATCGCCCACCTGCCCACCCTGCTCGGCGTAGAATGGCGAGCGATTCAGCACCAGCTGGTACTGGATGGCATCCTTAGACTCCACCTGCCGCATGCGAAGTATACGCACCTCTGCCTCAAGGGTATCGTAGCCCACGAACTCGGTTTCACCACCCGGGCAAATCTCCACCCAGTCGCCAGTAGTAACGGCAGCCGCCCCCCGCGAACGCGCCTTCTGCTGCGCCATGCAGGCATCGAACCCCTCGAGATCCACCGTTAGTCCATTCTCCCTGAGTATGAGCTCGGTAAGGTCTATAGGGAAGCCGAAAGTATCATACATGGTGAAGGCCGCCTCGCCCCCAAGTTGCGATTTCCCCTCGGCCTTCAGCCCCTCAATATGGGTGTTGAGCAGCTTGATCCCAGCCTCCAACGTCCGTAAGAATGCAGCTTCCTCCTCTTCTATAACCCTAACAATCAATTCTTTCTGGCGAACCAACTCAGGGTAGCTCGCCCCCATTTGCGCTGCCAGCTCAGGCACCAATTTACACATGAACGGTTCTCGGAATCCCAAGAACGAATAGCCGTAGCGCACCGCCCGCCTCAGGATACGGCGAATCACGTAACCCGCTTTGTTATTGGAGGGTAGCTGCCCATCGGCAACTGAAAAGGCCACTGCCCGGGTGTGGTCTGCCACCACCCTTAGCGCAACGTCTACCCGGGAATCTGCCCCGTAGGCTACGCCAGCCAGCCCTGCCACAAAGGCTATAAGAGGCTGAAACACATCGGTGTCATAGTTGCTGGTTTTGCCCTGTAGCACCATGCAGAGCCGCTCGAATCCCATGCCCGTATCCACATGGTGGGCTGGCAGGGGATCTAGATGCCCGTCGGCCTTGCGGTTGTACTGCATGAAGACAAGATTCCAGATCTCTATCACCAGCGGATTGTCCCGATTCACCAGCTCCTTGCCAGGGACTTTCGCCCGCTCGGCATCTGGCCTTAGGTCGATGTGTATCTCAGAGCAAGGACCGCAAGGGCCCGTATCACCCATCATCCAGAAGTTGTCCTTCACCGAGCCCTCCAGAATCCGCGCCCTGTCTATGTGCTGCGCCCAGAATTCGTAGGCCTCGTCATCGCGCGGCACCCCATGCGCAGGATCGCCCTTGAATATCGTAACGTACAGTCTGCCAGCATCTATCCCCAGCACGTCCACCAGCAGCTCCCACGCCCAGGCTATAGCCTCCCGCTTGAAGTAGTCGCCAAAGCTCCAATTGCCCAGCATCTCGAACATGGTGTGGTGGTAGGTATCATGCCCCACCTCCTCCAGGTCGTTGTGCTTGCCCGAGACCCGAAGGCACTTCTGCGAATCGACCGCACGCCGCCACTGGGGCTGCACATTGCCGAGAATGATATCCTTGAACTGGTTCATCCCCGCATTGGTGAACATGAGGGTTGGGTCGCCCTTGATCACCATCGGCGCCGAGGGGACAACGGTGTGCCCTTTGGCCGCGAAAAAATCGAGGAATGCCTTACGTATCTCGTTGGAAGTCATGGAACTATAGGGTTTGTAGCCACTCTCTATCCTGCAAAACTATTCGGGCAAAGGTAGGAAAATAATGCGAGGGGTGGGTAAGCGCCGTTTGGATAATCGGGAAAAGATTCATAGTTTTGTAAAAGCTAACGCCTTCCTTTTCAAAGAACCTTCTCCGCCGATTACTCCCACAGAGCACCATTGAACACGGATTAACTAACTGATCATGAGTGCAATCCATCTCATACGCATTGCTTACTTTCTCTTTGCCGCAACGGAAGCCTCTATGGCCAATGGGCAAATCGTAAGCCCCTCGGGTGGCCTCTCGCACGCTAGAATGCTGGGAACCAGGGTGCAACCGCTTGGCGAATACATCCAGACTTACATGGCAGCGACCGGAATTGAGTACTGGGAACACCCCCACTTTTCACTGTTCAGCTCGCTCTCGGTGCGCCAAGAGGGGGGCGCTGCAGAATACCGCGCAATGGAGAACTTTCGGGAAAGCGCAATCCACCAAGAAGAACGTGCTACCTACCTATCAACCAGTACCCTATACCGACTATACCACAGGGGTGGACAGATAGAATTCTTCGCGGGTCTAGGCCCCTGCCTCAACATCCGCCTGGCACACCGAAATCACTTCAAAGACCCTCTACTCCAAGGATACCGGCTCGCCTGGGTAACCCTCGGTGGGGAGCTCAACGGTGGATTCCGGTACTGGCAAGGGGCAGCTAGACGAATATGCCTCGGGCTACAGGGAGGAGCAATCCTAGACCTAACCCCAGCGGCCACCTCAGCAGGGCAATCGCTCCGAGGGCTATCATTCCACGTGGCAGGGGCAGTAGGCTGCAGGATTAGGTAGATAATCTTACACATCGATTTTGGAATAAACCGGATTAATAGCCGATTTATCCCCAAGTTTTCCACCCAATAGGGCGAACCGCACGGCTCGCCCTATTTAATACCCTAAAGGCGGCGAGAATGTGCCGTACCCGCAGGTAACCCCAG
>JABCOB020000150.1 GCA_013333835.2 Bacteroidia bacterium | reverse complement strand
CGAGGAGAGGGGGGTTCCGCTGCTGGGGCAGGTTCCTATAGTGCAGAGTATCCGTGAGGGGGGCGATACGGGTTGCCCAGTGGCTGCTGATTCCTCGGTGTTGGCAGGTGCATTTGATGGAATTGCCAACGCTCTGCGCCAGAACATCGAGTACAACGAGGCTCTGCAATACCAAGAGGGTATGTAGGATGAGGGACGCTTTTAGTTGTGGGAGTTGAATATCCCCACTACCCGAGTTGGAGGAGGCTATGCACCTAGCGATTTTTATGGGATCATAATTTTTAAGAGGGCTAACAGAGAGAGCTAATGGGGCACGACGGCAGCAGTGGGGTATTCTCACATTGAGTTAGAGATTTTCCTGTTCCTTTCTATAGCCATCGGTTGCCCGAGCCTTTAACCTAAACCACACTACACTATGGTAACGCCAGAATTAACTGCCCGCGTAGAGCAAGCCTTGGCGCTCATCCGTCCCTACCTGGTGAATGACGGGGGCAACCTCGTGCTGGAGCGGATAACCGACGACCTGGTGGTGCACGTGCGCCTAGAGGGGGCTTGCGGTACCTGCCCATTCAGCACCATGACGATGCGGAATGGCGTGAAGGAATCTGTAATGCGCTCGGTGCCAGAGATCAAGGATGTGATAGCCACCGAAGCAACGGCTGACTGCTAGGGGACAGGATGATAGCCAATACGCCAAGCCCCACACGGCTAGTCCTGCTGCTAGCCCTGCTACTGCTGCCATTCAGACTGCTGGCGCAAACGCAACTCCAGCGAGATAGGAGTGCCTATCGGGATCGGTATAAGGATATGGCCATAGACCAAATGAAGCGTCATGGCGTACCGGCCAGCATTACTCTAGCGCAAGGAATGCTCGAGAGCGGGAATGGCAAGAGCCGGCTAGCTACCCAGGGCAATAATCATTTTGGCATTAAGTGCCATAAAACGTGGCAGGGGAAGCGAATGTACCACGATGACGATGCGCGCGGAGAGTGCTTTCGGGTGTATAACTCTGCCCAACATTCGTTTGACGACCATTCGCTCTTCCTGCAGGGGACTCGCCGCTACGCTGCGCTCTTTAACCTAGCCCCTACCGATTACAAGGGGTGGGCGCACGGGCTGAAGAAGGCGGGCTATGCCACCGATCCTAAATACGCTCAGCGTCTGATAGATATCATCGAAGAGCAGGGGCTTTTTGCCTATGACAGCGGGGTGGAGATAGAGGTTGTATCGCCTACTGTGGATACGGGGCAGCTCGTGGTGCCTGAGAAGGGCTTTGTGATTGAACTTGCTGGTAACCACAGGGTATACATCAGAAATAGGGTGCGCTACATCATAGTCCAGCCTCATGACACGTATGCCGATCTATCGAGGCAGATGGAGATGATGCAGTGGGAGATACAATCATACAATGAGCTGCCTAGCAGGAGTTTACCACCAGCAGGATCGGTGATCTACATCCAACCCAAACGGCGCAAGGCTGAGATCCAGCACCAGGTGCATGTGGCAGAAACTGGCGAAACTATGTACACCATAGCCCAGAACTATGCCGTGAATACAAAGAGCCTCTAACGTCGGAATCGGATGAAGGAGGGCGAACAACCCGAGCCGGGGCAGCTAATCTACCTGAGGGGTAAGGTGCCTGTGAAAGGCTGATAGCTAGCCATATCCTCATGTAAGCAGCGGGTAGGGAGCATGCTCCCTACCCGCTGTCCTACTTTCTATCTGCACCCTGGCGGCTCCACTGCCCGTCTCCTTCCTATCGCGCCCTCTACAAAAAGTCCTGTAGGCGGGAAATCTTTTATAGGGGGCCTCCCCTCTTGTGGGTCAATAGTTTAATCATGCGATTCAATTTATTGAGGACTGTAGCGATGTGGGATGCCGTATCGTTTCTGTGAGTTTTGCTGAGGTTGTCTGCCATCTGCCGGTGTACAGTAGCATCCACTTCTTATCTGGGCTGTGGATTTTCCATAGGGTTTGCGTTATGTAATTTTTTTAGTAACTTGCAAGCGTTTTTAGAGCATTTTATGTTTGATTTTCACAATTAAAAGTTTAATGCGTATGAAGCGGATTCGACTATTCTCTATGCTGTTCTCCATGCTACTGCCGTTGGCGGTACATGCACAGCAGGCCGTGCAGCTCGGAGGGCATACCTTTGTGCCCGAGCAGAACGTGCCAGTAGAGCGCCCCTCCTCTCGTGGGCAGTCTGTCCCGTTAGAGCGTGGGCATCGCTGAAAGGGACCACGGAAATTGCCATGACGGTAAAGGCCCGCGCTGTTGTCCAGGGGGTGCAGGGCTTTGCGCTAACTTGGTATTTTGAAGTTCCCGAGCCGAGGGTAATATCGCCAGCCGACGGGATGCTCTGTAGCCAGAATGGCTCTGTGCTGCTCGCGGTAGAGGGAATACAGTCGCCCTACAGCGTGGAGTTGAACTATGATGGCGGCACGAGCTGGAGTAGGATAGGGGGGATGCAGAACCCTATGTTCACCTACCCGATCACCATCCCTGCCGATGCTCCGATTACGAAGCGGGCACT
This sequence comes from Bacteroidia bacterium, assembly GCA_013333835.2. Taxonomy (GTDB): domain Bacteria; phylum Bacteroidota; class Bacteroidia; order Bacteroidales; family CAJPTX01; genus Bacteroides_D. Next base: position 1,997 of record JABCOB020000150.1, on the reverse strand, counting down.
GCTTCGGGTAGTGGATGCTGCTGGTCAGATGGCAGTGAGTCCGCACCCGTTCACCATTGCACCGCAGCCTACCGATTTGGCAATAGAATGGCCCGAATGCGGTACGAGTGGCTGGAAGCTTACCTGGGAGGGTAATACAGCCGCCACAGAGGGTTATGTGGTCCTGTTGGCCGATCCTGACAAGGGTGCAGAATTCCGAAAGATCGGGGGGACCCATCAGCCCGAATTCACAGTGCCCGACGGTGCAGTGAACGGAATAGAGCGCCCGATATTCAGCGTGGCGGCTAAGGTGGATGATGAGAGCTACGGAAAGCGCTCGTTGGGAGTGTTGGCACGCTACGCTGCCCCAGTAACCCTTACGTCGGCGCAACTTCCCTTTGTGGAGAGCTTTGTGAAGTACCCCACGCGCTACTTCAGCGTAGAGCATGGTGAGAATATTGGGGTGAAGTATGAGCATGTGGGCTATGGTGATGTTGCGGTAGGGTCAAATCTCTTCGCGCTGGCCTGCACGGGCGGGTTCAAGGAGTTTAACACCGATAATTACTTTGACTACGCACGAAATGCGAAGAACATCGGCTCTATGACGATGTGCGACCTCGACCTCACAGGTATTCCCGCAGGGCAGAATGTGCTACTTCGCATCACAGGTCAGTTGGTGAGTTCGTACTCGGAGAACAATACCACGGCTCGTATGCGGGTGAAAGCTGGTAAGGACAGCGATCAAGTGCTCACGAGCCTTAGCGGTGTTACCGAGAATCTGGCCACGAAGTTCATATCCGATTGGTGCTACCTCCTCCCAGCAGGGCAGAAGCACCGGGTGGTAATTGAGTTCGCTGGCCGCTCTTCGAACGATTTCCTCGGGGTGGTAAGCGTGAGCCTAGAGAATCCTGAGAGCGAGAATGCCGTGGCGCTCATGTACAAGGAGAACCCGAAGTCTGGGGCTAATCTGGGCGTAGAGACTGTGAAGTTGGTGCTGAGCAACCGGTGTACGAATACGCTCCGAAACCTCGTTGTAAAGGCCTACCGTGGCGATAAATGGGTGTCTCAGGTAGAGGTGGATGAACTCCGTGGTATGGCCTACAGGGATGTCAATATCGATGTGGATCTATCGACAGAGCAACCTCTTGGAGAATTGATACCTCTACGCTTTGAGTGCGTGGTAGATCCGTTGAATCCCAGCAGGAATGGGCACCTCGACTACACTGTGAATAGCATGGGCCATGTGGTGGTGCAGGGCACTACAGAATGGTACCAGACCATGTTCGGCACCGTGCCACGCGACCCCAAAATCGTAACCCGGGTAACCGGCCCCACCATCTATACTGACAATGGCGGTGCGCTTGGCAACCATACTAGCGACGAGTGCTCTACGCTCAAGTTCCTCCCATCAGATCCCTCAAAGAAAGTGCGGGTTCGATTCCTGAAGTTCAAGACGACCGACCAGCGTGCACAGCTCATCGTCTTCACCTCAGATATTACAACCAGCGAGCTGGACCTCTCCAAGGGACGGATACGCGATATTCTGATGGGCGACCTCGTGGGCGATGGCACTTCCTCTATAACCTACGTCTCAGAGGCGGAGGATGGTGGTATAACCTTCTACTTCAATTCGATATCCGATAGCGAGAATGAGGGTTGGATAGCCGAGGTGGATATGGTGGAACCGCGGAATCCACTCGCGCTCGTGGGGGCAGAGGCCACCCTAATGGATGTGAAAGGCGGTGAGGTTGGCAAGGTCCCCGTGAAGGTGAAGATCAATAACCGCTGGGATGTGCCGCAGAAAGATGTGGAAGTGTCGGTACTACAGAAAGGGAAATTCGTGCTGGTAGAGACGCTCCCCGAGGTGCAGCCTGGCGTGCATGAGTACACCCTGACCAAGAAACTCAAAGTGCCGATGGCGAATCCCATCGAGAGCGTGGTAACCATAGAGGGTGATGACACCGATGCTCGGGATAATGTGGATACGATTAAGGCGACCTATGACCGCTATTGCTTCT
>JABCOB020000149.1 GCA_013333835.2 Bacteroidia bacterium | reverse complement strand
TGTGAGAATAGGAGCACCCAGCTATCCTTGCCGTACTCCGAGAGGGTAAGCCAACCATCGGTGGTTTTCGCCTTGAAATCGGGGGCTTTATCGCCAATGAGCGGTATGCGCCCAAGGGTATCATTGCTATCCATGACAGTACATTTTTAAGAGCTTAACGCCGGCGGTACTGGAATAACAGGCTTGCGCAGCTTTCTGTTCATTCGTGTGGAGGGCAGCTCACCCCACTTGAACTGACACGCTGGAAGTGCCGCCACCCTGCGGGGTGATGCGGACTTTGACGGGAATCCGCTCATTGAGGTCTTGAACGTGCGAAATCAGCCCAATCTGCTTGCCCTGTAGCTGGAGATTCTCCAAAGCCTGTAGGGCAACTCCTAGTGTATCAGGGTCTAACGAACCGAACCCCTCGTCGATGAACAGCGACCCAACCTCTTGGGATGAGCTTGAAATGGAGGAAAGCGCAAGGGAGAGCGAAAGTGATACCAGAAAGGACTCGCCACCAGAGAGGGTGTGGACTGGGCGAACCTCGTTGAGCATCTCGGCATCTACAATCTGCAGCGCGAGGGAACCTTGCTGCATGCGTTCCAGCTTGTAGCGCGGCATAATCCGCTGCAGGTGCTCATTGGCGTAAGCTATCAGCAAATCAAAAGTGTAACGCTGGGCTATGGTCCGGAATTTTTTGCCGCTTGCAGAACCCAGGAGGCTTTCGAGATCGGCCCAAGCCCTGTTATCATTCTCCAGCGCGGGGAGTTGGGCTAGAATCTGCCGCTGCTGCTCTAGGTTGGTTTCCGCTAGCTTTAGGTTTCCCTCGCGCACCCCGATTTCCTTGTTTAGCTTTGCAAGTAGGGCGTTCACCGAGAGTTGCTCTGCCCTGATAATCTCTAATTCGGGTATATCTACCAGCTCTTGCGCCATCTGCGCCTGCTGGATTCCTAGGGTTTGCAGCTTTGTTGATGCCAGCAGCATCTTCTCGCTAGCGGCCTGCCAACGTTCTTGCAGCCGTTGCATAGCCTCTCTGGACTGCTGTAGCACACCTAAGAGCTCGGTGGTATCGGTAAATAGCGCTGAGGTTGCGCACCAATCCTGCAGCCTCGTAAGTACTTCTCCTTCTTCAGCTATGCACTGCCCATGGGCCTTTTTCGTCTGGGTGAGCTGGGTGGTTAGCGAGACCTTGCGTTCTGACATGTGGGCCACTTCACCTTTCTGCCGAGCGAGCTTCTCCTGCATGTCTCGCTTTACCGAGGCTATGGTACGCTCTAGGGTTTCGGGTGTTTTACCCCGCAGTTCGGCGGACACTTCCTCTCTGCGGGTTTTAAGCTCAGCCCGTAGGTTCTCGAGTTTTTCTGAGTGCGCTCTGAACAGTTTTTCCTTGCTCTGGAGCTCTTTCTGGAGGTAATCGGCAGTTATCGATTGCGTTTTCTCTTGCTGCGCATCGGCCTCATCCTGCGTGCGCAGCAGTTGCCAACGCTGGCTGTTCGACACGAAGCTTTTTTGCCATGCAGCCAGGTCTTCCGTTCTTTTCCATCCTGCAACTACGGGTTCTCCTAGCAAGGCCCGTATTTTCTCTAGCCACTTTGAATGCTGCTGGGTGTATAAATCCACGCTTGAGCTGGCCTGCTGAATCTTTTGCTGGCATTCTCCCATGCGGGCGGTGAGTCCTCCTAGCTGGGCCTCAACCGAAGATATCAGGCTGGCAATATCGCCCTTCATCACGCGGGCAGATCCAGCGCTTTCCTGAATTATAGGATGATGAATACTGCCGCATACTGGGCAGGGTGCGCCGTCCTCCAGCTGTTGGCGTAGTTTGAAAATCTCTGGCGACACAGCGCCCCGGAGTTCTTGCAACTGATGCTCGAGTACCGCTATTTGCGTAGTTAGCTCCTTCTCTTCCAGTTGAGCTTGCCTACGTTGGGTGGTCGCCTTAACTTCATCCTCCCAAGCAGTGCGCAGGGATTCCAATAGCGGGATTACTGCGGTTGCTACCAGGTAGAGGGATTCATCCTTCTTCAGTTGCGCCAGCTCCAGTGAAGTTTTTTTGCGATTATTGCGCAGGGTCGCTAAGCCATTCTCAGCCTCTTGCGCAACGCTAAGGGCTTGCTTCAGCTGTTTTTCCTGTTCTGCGGCCTCTGCGCAGAGCCGGCGTTCGCTAAGCTCAAGGGCATCCACCTGTTTCTGGATGGTAGCTGCGCGCACCATGGCCTCCCGGGTTCTCGCTATTCGGCCTTCCTGCTCAGATTGCTCTAGCTCTAGTGCCTCAAGCGATTTCTCGGCAATTTGGGCATCCTTTTCAGCCTGCCCAAGGTCGAGAGCTAATTGTTCTAGCCGGCTCTCGTAATCGGCCTTCCGTTTTCTGAGGTCGTAGAGCTGGTGGCAAATTGGGGCAACCTGCTGTGCTTCGTTCCACTGCGCTAGTATTTGCTTGGAGGCCTGCAGAAGCTTCCAGTCAGATTCAGCTTGGTTTAGTTCTCCCTGCGCAGCGGCATAGTCTCTAGAAATGGCCTGCATGCGCCTTCTTTTCTCCTCGTTCTTCCCAAGGCGATCAATCTGTACGAGCTGAACTGCGCGTTCCTCAGTGAGGGAGGCTAGTGCATCTCGTTGATTCTGAACGGATTCTTCTGTTACATTCAACAGTGGTGCAAGCTCCTCTTTTTTCCGTAAGTAGGCCTCTTTGGCTTCACCGTAAAGTAGATGGATCTGTTCAGA